>USDE01000264.1 GCA_900553345.1 uncultured Collinsella sp. | reverse complement strand
AGGATGGATGCATTGATTATTGCGAACAGTTTGAGCGGAGGACCATGCCTGTTCGAATCTATACCACCAATGCCGGCACGGATTTGAGCGATGCCGAGTCGGCGTTGCTTGCCGATCTTATTGCCCGCCACGGGCGTGCCGTGTTGCTGGCACCTACGTTTGCCGAGCTCGACCTGTGCCGTCATGATGCGGCGGAAGCCGGCGTTTCGCTGGGCATCGACTACAAGACGCCTACATCGTGGCTTCGCTCGCTTTGGGAGCTTTTGGGCGACGGGCGAGGTTTTGTCGACAACCTGCAGCGCCAGATGCTGTTCTCGGACATGGTCACGCGTCTCGACGATGCCGACCTGCAGCCGCTTTCGCGCAGCCAGGGCACGGTGCGTATGCTTGCGCGCATGGCCCGCGATGTGCTGCCGGGTGTGGCGGGGACGACGGCCGAGCGATGCCGTGGCAACAATTGCCAGCCTGAGCCAAAAAGCGATGCCGAGGCTCGTGTGTTCGAGCTTTTGCGTGCCTACGCGGGCGGTTTGGACCGTCGAGATATGGTCGAGCCCTGCGAGGCGGCTGACATTATGGCCGGTGCCCTGGCCGATAGCCTGCCGGCGTGCGCCCGCGCCGTATGCGTGCGCGGTATCACGTCGTTTACGCACGGTCTGCTCGAGCTGCTGTCTGCCGTGGCGAACAATGGGGGAGAGGTCGTCGTGCTGCTTGCCCGCGAGCAGGCGGCGATGCGCGAGGAGCTTGCCACGGTATTTGATGCCCGCGGTGTGCTGTTTGAGGTCGGGCCGCTGGGGGAGGGTGTCGGCGCGTCTGATGCCGCTTGCGGGACCGCCGCTCAGCCTGCCTTTATTGAGGTCGCCGGGCCCCATGCCCGTGCTCATGTCTATGCGGACGCAATTGATGATCTGGTAAAAACGTGCCAGGGTTCCGAGGTCGACGGCGCCGCAACGCCCACCGACCCCGTGCGCGTGCTCGTCGTTTCTGCCCGGGCACCCCAGCTGTTCGGTGAGCTTGCCTCTCGTCTGGCGGCTCGCCATATCGCTGCCGAGACAACTGAGTTCACGGCGTTTTCCCAATCCATTGCGGGCAGGCAGTTTGCGGCGCTTGCCGGCCTGATCGAGCGCATGAAGGCCGCCGATGAGGGCACGGCGTCAAAGACCGAGTGGTGGCCCGCGCCGGAGCTTACCGACTGGATCTACAGTCCGCTTTCGGGCGCTGATGCCGTCAATGCCCGTGCCTTCGATAAGAATATGCGTCTCTCGCGTAGCAAGACTACCGCGAGCGTTAAGAGCCTGCTGCAGAGTGTCCAAGGCCAGGTGAGGGGCGCGCGCAAGGCGGCGAGCGACGACAACTGGTTTAAGAACGTACCGTGTGTGGTTTCGGACGTGTTCCAGGCGCTGTGGCGTGACAAGCCCGTGACGGCGCTCAAGGCCATGCTTGCCGTTGCCGAGGCGTTGCCCGATCGCGCCCTTGGAGGCCTTGACGGTCAGGCTCGTCGCCAGGCGGAGGTGGCCTTGCTGCGCCACGTCATCGACATCCTTATGAATGGCGCCCGCGTGCTCGACGTGTCGCAGGCCGCGACCGTGCCCGTGCTCGATGGCATTCGCACCAAGGTGGACAAGCGTAGCACCGCCTACGATTACGAGACCTACGAGGTTGACCGTGCGCCACGTGCTCAGGTTCGTTTTGCTTCGCTTGCCGATGCGGCAGCTCTGCGCCCCGGCAGCTACGATGCCGTGCTGTTTGCCGATGTCGATCTGGACAGCTATCCGCTCTCGCACGAGGAGGGGCCGCTGGCCACGCTGACGGCGAGCCTTGGTCGCGAGGGCGTGACGCTTGAGCCCGCGGCCTTGCTGCGCGCGCGCTTTGGCCACGCGATGCAGGCGTCACGCGGCCCGGTTACGCTCGCCCGTGTGACCCACGATCGCCAGGCGCGCGAGTGCTATCCGGCTGCCGTGTGGACCGAGTTGCGGGCGCATGCCGAGGCTGACGGCGCTAAGATCGCTGACGACGCTAAGACCGCTGGTGACGCTAAAGCCGCTGGCGCCGACAAGGCGAAGTGCGTGGGTGAGGGTGATATCGTAAAGGACTTCGATCCCGCGGCAGGCGAAGGTCTCAAGCGCGAGCGCGTGACCTGTGAAGCCCCTCAGCATCTGAGTGCCGAGGCCGTGCCGTATTTGGTCCTGCGTCGTCGCGATGGCGAGGGCGAGGACGCGCCGCTCGTGCCGCGCCTGACGTCCGCCTCGCAGATCGAGGCCTATTCCACCTGCCCGCTGTGCTGGTTCGTCTCGTATCGCGTCAAACCTCAGTCCATCGATGCGGGCTTTGGCAACATGGAGAAGGGCAACTTTGTCCATGACGTGCTGGAGCACTTGCATGCACGTCTTCCGCAGGAGGGCATGGAGCGCGTGACGCCCATGAATCTGCCGCGCGCGAAGGAGCTGCTGCACGAGGTCTTTGCCGAGACCCTGGCCGAGCACGCCGGCAAGCGCGGTACCGAGGGCCCGCTGGTGCCGCTCTCTCCAGTGGAGGAGCGCCAGGCGGCCGAGATCTTGCCGCAACTGGAGGGCGTGCTCGCCTACGAGTCCGAGGCGCTCGCGCCCTTCGCGCCGCGCTACCTGGAGTTTGCGTTCAACGAGCTCCAGGTCGAGTATGCCGGCTGGCCGCTCGGCGGGCGCATCGACCGCGTGGATGTGGACGCCGAGAACCGCGCTGTGGTGATTGACTACAAGCATCGTTCGGGTGTCGAGGAGTTTAAGCTCGCCGACCCCACG
>USDE01000263.1 GCA_900553345.1 uncultured Collinsella sp. | reverse complement strand
GCCGCGGAAGCCGCCGCCGTTGCGGCCGCCACGATCGCCACCGCGACCGCCACGGTCGTTACCACGGTTGCCGCCGAAGCCGCCACGGTTGCCACCGCGATCGCCATAGCCACCACGGTTGCCGCCAAAGCCGCCGCGACCGCCACGGTCGCCGCCACGGTCACCAAAACCGCCACGGCCGCCGCGATCGCCACCGCGACCGCCACGGTCGTCACGGCCGCCGCGAGGACCGCGGTCCTCGTCCAGGCCCATGGCGACAAGCGGAGCGATAACCTTATCGAGAGCGGCCATCAGCTCGGTGGCCTCCTCGTAAGAAAGCTCGGGCAGGAGCTTCTCCTTCTTGTTGGCAAGCTCGACCAGGCCCTCAGCGGCATCCTCGGCAGCGAAGACGACGATCTTGCGCATATCGCCCTCGGCGTCGTCGATACGGCCGACCAGATCGGCGGCCTCGGCCTCGGCCATCAGGCCATCGAGCTCACGGAGGCGCATGCCCAGCAGGTCGGACATTTCCTTCTGCTCCATCTTGGGCTTGAGGTCAAGAAGCTTGATGGCGCGCTCGATGTTCGCCATGCGCTCGGCCTTGGCCTCCTCCTCCTTGGAAATAGCAAAGCGACGGCTACGCAGCAGGCGGGCGGCCTTCTGCATCTTGTCCATCAGCTCTTCGTCATCGTAATCAACGGCGGCCTTGACAACCTCGGCCTCCTCCTCGGCGGAAACCTCGTCAGCAGCCTCAACCTCGGCAGCTTCGGTCTCCACGGTCTCGACTGCCTCGACCTCGGCAGCCATGGTCTCGTTCTCGGTCTCGTTCATGATCTCTTCGTTCTCAGACATGAGACTCCTTCTTGGCCCTCTCGGGCATCATCGCCCCATTCGCGGGGCCCGTCGCGCGCTCTTTGCGCTTTAAACATTCATGCCTCTCGGCAAAACGTCCATTAGTTTATGGTGTCGCCATCCAATCTAGCTGCAGAATCTATGTGCACACATTAATGCGACATGTGCGACTCGCGACGAGCGTACACCAGCGACGCCACGAACCCGACCACGGCAATTACAGCCGCCACACGCACGGCAGCTGCAAATCCAATCGCCTGGGCAACTTCGGTCGCAGCGCCAGCCGCGCCGGCGGTCGCCGCAGAACTCGAGAGCAGACCGATAAACAGCGACGGGCCAAACGACGCGGCAATCATATTCCACGTGTTAAGCAATGCCGTTCCGTGAGGATGCTCAGCGGCAGGAAGCGTCTCCAAGCCGGCCGTCTGCGAGGGGCTCAGCACCAGGCCGACTCCGGCATACACCACAACGGTCAGCGCCACGACGACGCCGATGTTCATGCTTGCCGCCGTCATCGAGATTGCAGTCTGCCCCACGGCAATCAGGGCAAAGCCGACCGGCAGCAGCGGCCATGCGCCACGGGCGTCCATCACGCGTCCGCCCACAATCGAGGTCACGGCGTTGCAGGCAATCGCCGGCAAAATGAGCAGGCCCGCAACAAGTGCGGTCATGCCGTAGGCACCTTCAAAATAGAGCGGCAACAAAACACTCATCGAGAACGTCGTCATCATCGACACCACCACAAGCAGGCACGCAGGCCAAAAGCGAACGCTCGCCATGGGACGCACGTTAAGCACCGGATGCTCGAGCTTGAGCTGACGGGCCGCAAACAGGCCGAGCAGCACAACGGCGGCGAAGAGCGTCGCGATGCCGGTGGTCAGATTGGTCGAGAACTCGCCTACGGAATACACAAATGCCGTAATGCCGGCGGCGAGCAAAACAACCGACAGAATATCAAGCGTGGTGTTCGAGCGCTCTCCGACATTCTGAACGAGCTTTACGCCCGCCGCAGCGACCGCAATACCGCCCACCAGCGGCACTACGAACACCGCCCTCCAGCCAAATAACGTGCACATTAGACCGCTGATCACGGGTCCAAACGCCGGCCCTAGCGTAATGCAGGCGCCGCCCAGGCTCAGATACAGACCGAGCTTCTCGCGCGGGGCGCAAGACAGCACCACGTTCATCATGAGCGGGAACAAGATGCCCGATCCCGCAGCCTGCAAAATACGACTTGGCAGCAAAACGCTAAACGACGGAGCGACCAGGCACAGGACTTCGCCGGCGACCATACATCCGCATGCGAAAAATAACAGCTTGCGCGTCGAGAAACGGCCGGACAGGAAGGCCATGATGGCCATAAAGATCGACGTCACGATCATGTAGCCCGAGACGAGCCACTGCGCCGTGGTAGCACTCACCGAAAAGGCTGTCATAATGTCGTGCAACGCCACGTTAATGATGTTCTCGTTAAACGCGGCAACAAAGGCTGCAATATACATAACGACGAGAATCGCCGCGGTGGCCGATGGCGTTGCTTGAACTTGTTGCTGAGATTTGCTCCCCATGCATTTCCTTCCTCTTGGAACGACAGTCGCATCGCCCCAGAGGAACAGTCCAGGGCGAAAAAATGAGCCCTAGACTTACGCCAGACGCCGTACTCGACGAGTCTGACAACATGGTCCAACGTCGAAAGATTGTAACGCGGACGCACAGCTTTCCTTCCGCGCTATTATTAAAAGTCCACGAAAGCATAAGACATGAGGAGCCCGCCATGATTAAGCCCATCATGAAATCCGAGTTCTTTTTGCGCCTGTCTTCCGAAGACGCAGGGCCCGACGACGCCGTGACCGGGCAGGACCTCCTGGATACGCTCCACGAGCATGAGCACGAGTGCGTGGGTCTCGCCGCCAACATGATCGGCGTGCGCAAACGCATCATCTG
>USDE01000262.1 GCA_900553345.1 uncultured Collinsella sp. | reverse complement strand
GGCAGAGAAGTCCCACGGAAAGCCAAAGTCGCCCGCAACAATCAGATAGTCGTCGCTCGTCAGACTATCCCCAAGCTCCCAATCGCGCAGCTTTTGCATGTCGAGGCCGCCGTGAATATCGCCTGTCACATAGACCGTCATCGGATCACCACTTCCCTCTTATAGGCTTCGAGATCGTGCTCGATCTGCTCGTCACCCGTGGCGTTGACCCACCACGGCCATTTAACGCACCGCATCGGCTCGTCTACCTGCGCAAACCACGACCTGAGCTCCTCCAGGCTCACGGGGGCGTAGCTGTTAGCGTCCACACCCACGTCATAGCGCAGCAGCCCCTGCCTGAGGTTGAACTTGTTGTACTCGCCGCCGCAGCTGTGGATATGCCCGTGCAGATGCCAACTGCCGTGCGACATGCCCTGCCAGTCGACCATGGGATAGTGACTCAACACGATTTTTTGGCGGTTGATCTTGAGCACGCAAATGGGCGGCTCGACGATAAAAGCATCCGCTACCGCAGGCTGCGTCCAGTCCTTGTCATGGTTGCCGGGCAGCAGGTGGACGCGTTTGCAGGCAATGCTTTTGCGCAGCTCGTAGGCATCTTGGACCGTCATCTTAAAGCTAAAGTCGCCCAAGATGTAGAGCTCGTCATCCGCAGCAACTTTGCTGTTAATGTTGGCGACCATGGCGTCGTTCATCTGCGCAACAGTCGACCAAGGCCTATCGCTAAGCCGTAGCATGTTCTCATGCCCAAAGTGAGTATCGCTGGTAAACCAGATCACGGGGACCTCCTGTTGCTGCGGGGTATCCATCCTTTAGGGCTCACCCTTCATTCTTCCATCCAAACGGGTCAAGCACCCAAAAAATCAGATCGAGCACGCCACCGGTTATCATGGCGCCGGCAAGGGCCATGCAAACGTGCAGAGAGCTGGCACTTCGGAGCACGTCGAACGGCCCCAGAACAGCCAGCAGCGCGACCGCTGCGCCGGCAAGGCACAACGCGAGGCACGGCCCCGCGTCCTTGACGCACTTCTTTGCGAGATGCTTGGTGTTGTCACTCATCAATATCGAGCTCCTTAGAGGGTCGTTGTTCAGCTTCATGCCGCCGCGGCAGAGCAGGGCGGCAGAGCAAGTGTCACATGTCGTGCGGACACGTGTGCAAGCTCATGCCAAACTGCCAACCCCAATCGTCATACATCTAAAATACGAACGATCGATCTGTTATCCTGGCGCCAACATAGTCTTTCGAAAGGTTTGCCGGGATGACTACGCAGCGACAGATTGATATTGAATTCGACTCGCTTACACGCGAGAACGATTCACCCAAGCTCATCGCCAACTCGAAGGCGACAGGCGGAACACTACTATCCGTTATCAAGGAGCAGCTCTCAGCCTGCGGCTCTTTTGACTTTTGCGTAGCGTTTGTTGCAGACGGCGGCCTTCAAATCCTGGTCGAGACGTTCCAGGAGCTCAAGCAGCGTGGCATTAAGGGCAGGCTGCTCACGTCCACCTATCTCAACTTCAACTCACCCGATGTCTTTCGCAAGCTCCTGGAATACGACAACATGGAAGTTCGCGTATTCCAGGGTAATTTGCATGCCAAGGGATACATTTTTGATAAGGGCGAAACCAGCACGGTCATCGTCGGCAGCTCGAACATGACGCAGACCGCCCTCACCTGTAATAAAGAATGGAACGTGCTGTACCAGACTGTCGAGAACAGCCGCCTACTCGGCGAACTGAGGGGCGAGTTCAATTCGTTGTGGAACGACACCTCAACCGTTTTGCTTTCCCAAGACTGGATTGAGAACTATGCCGCATATCGATCGGCACGTCCGTCAAAGCCCAAATCGAAACCGACGTTCCAGGCAACTGTTAGCCCAACCATGAACGACCTCGAAGAAATCAAGCCCAATAAAATGCAGCAGCGCGCCCTTGAGGCGCTCGGCGTAATCCACCGCAAAGGCGAGACCCGCGCCCTGCTGGTCTCGGCAACCGGCACCGGCAAGACCTTCCTTTCGGCGTTCGACGTGCTCGCAACTAAACCCCGGCGCGTCCTCTTTCTTGCGCACCGCCGGCGCATTATCGACGCCTCCCGTGCAAGCTACGAACGGCTCTTAGGTAATACCTATACGTTCGACACCTATCAAACTGGCAAGCATATAAGCAATGCTACCTGCGTGTTTGCCATGTGTTCTTCGGTCGCCAAACATCTGAGCGATTTCCGTCCCGATGAGTTCGACTACATCGTCATCGACGAGGCCCACCGCACGGGATCCCAGGGTTACCAATCCATCATGTCGCACTTCACGCCTCGGTTTTATCTGGGCATGACCGCTACGCCTAATCGCACCGACGGCTACGACGTCTTTGCCCTTTTCAATCACGTCATCGCGTTCCAGATCACACTGCAGGACGCTTTGGCCGAGGAGATGCTAGCCCCCTTTCATTATTTTGGCATTCACGATCTGGAGATCGACGACGAAACGGTCGAAGATACCGCCTTGTTCGGACGCCTAACATCCGACGAGCGCGTGCGTCATATCACCGAGAAGATCGAAGAATATAGCGTCACCAAAAGCAACCGCAGGGGCTTAATTTTCTGCAATCGAAACGCCGAGGCCAAAGAACTGTCACACAAATTCAACGCTTTCGGATATCGAACGACTGCGATTAGCGGTCAAGATCCCGATGAAGTCCGCGATGCCGCTATCAGCCGGCTTGAAGCCGGCGAGCTCGAGTACATCTTCTCGGTCGATATCATGAACGAAGGCGTCGACATCCCCTCGCTCAAT
>USDE01000261.1 GCA_900553345.1 uncultured Collinsella sp. | reverse complement strand
CTGGTTCATAACCGAGATCGGCACGTCGCCCACCGTCTGCCACACCAGGTCCAGCACGCGACACGAATCGTCTGCATGCCCCGGAAGCACCAGGTGACGCACGATCATGCCACGCTTCATAAGCCCGTCCTCGTCCACCAACTCTCCCCCGCGGCGCTCGATCTCGCGCGCCATCTGGGCCAGACCCGACACGGCCACACGCGGGTAATCCTTTATATGGGAGAGCGACTGCGCAAGCCCGGCATCGGCATATTTAAAGTCGGTGAGCCACACATCGACCAGGTCGCCCAGCGCCGCCACGGCACTCGCGCGCTCGTAACCACTCGTGTTGTAGACGATTGGGATAACCAGTCCGCGCGCCCGTGCCGCGGCAATCGCGGCAGGCAACAGGTGCGCATAGTGCGTCGCCGTCACCAAATTGATGTTGTTGGCACCCTGGTCCTGCAGTTCCAGCATAATCTCGACCAGGCGCTCAGGCGAAATCTCAAGGCCAAAATTGCCGGTCGAGATCTCGTGGTTCTGGCAGTAGATACATTTGAGCGAGCAGCCGCTAAAGAAGATCGTGCCCGAACCGGCCTCGCCCGAGATAGGCGGCTCCTCCCACATATGAAGCGCGGCGCGGGCCACCTTGAGCGTGTCGTTAGCACCGCAGACGCCGTGCGCGCCCTCATCGCGCGCCGCACCGCAACGGCGCGGACACAAATGGCAGGCGGGCGAAAAAAGTTCGGTCAACGACGTCGGCATAAAACCATGCTCCAAAACAACGATTCAGCAGCTCAAACGTAAAGGGATCAACCCCACAGACGGCTCGAGCCCAAGGCGCCGTAATCGTCCGACACGATTTTTGTAATGTCAAGACTGGAATCGATAAAGTGCCGCTTTATGATGTAGGTATTCCGCCCCCCGCGGAGCAACTGGGTGAACCGTCGCGTTTATTTAGGGAGCCCACACAGTCGTACCTAGTACAGGTATCCTTCGTTGTTAAGGACGCTGGAACAGTCGATGAGGGCACCCACCTGTTTTAGGTGGGTTCATTTTCGTAACGTGGGGGGTGGTTTTCTTTTGCCGAAAATCACCATTACAGTCCATATGGATCCCCGCCGGCATCCCGACAAGCCATCGACAACATCCCAATATCTGGTATGCGCGTGATAATCGCACGGTGCAAACCTCCGCACCCCCCTCGGTCGAGTATCATGGGACAGCTATGCCATTTCCGCGTAGCAACCTTTGACCTTTTCCTTCGACGCTTGGCGGTTTTTAGATTCATGGCTTCATCCCCGAGCTACATACCGTACCTATGCGTGGCAGCGGCGGCCTTTATCACGACCTTCCTCGCGGTGCCCCTGGTCAAGCGCTTGGCAATTAAGCTCGATGCCGTCGACTATCCTTCTAAGCGCCGCATCAACACCAAGCCCATCCCGCGTTTGGGCGGAACGGCGGTGTTTTTGGGCCTGGTCGTTGCCTGCATTGTGCAAATCCTAGGCACCTGGTACCTAGGCTGGCCACCCGTCCTGGTGCCGCACCCGCGCCTTCACATTAGCTATCCCATGCTGGCGCTCTCCTTTACCGTCATCTTTGCGACCGGCGCTATCGACGACGTCTTCCAGCTCACGCCCAAGCAAAAGCTGGCCGGACAAGTCCTCGCCGCGCTTATCGCCTGTATCGGCGGCCTAAAAATCGGCGTCATCGTCAACCCGTTTGCCCCCGGCGAGATCATGCTCGGATGGCTCGCCTACCCCATCACCGTGATCTATCTGGTGGCATTCACCAACATCATTAACCTCATCGACGGCCTCGACGGCTTGGCCACGGGCATCTGCGGCATCGCGTCGTTCACCATGTTTTCGATGGCCGTTCTCTCGGGCCGCATCGATGCCGCCGCGCTCTCCATTGCGCTCTTTGGCGCCTGTCTGGCCTTTTTGCGCTACAACTTCAACCCCGCAAGCATCTTCTTGGGCGACTCGGGGTCGCTGCTTCTGGGCTTTGCGCTGGGCTCCATCTCGCTGCTCAACGTGAGCCGCACCGCCGCACTCACCTCGCTTATCATCCCGCTCATCGTTGCCGGCGTGCCCATCATCGACACGTTTAGCGCCATTGTGCGCCGCAAGCGCGCCCACATTAGCATCGGGCAGGCTGACAAGGGCCACATCCACCACCGCCTGATCCAAGAAGGCTACAACCAAAAACAGGCCGTGCTGCTCATCTATGCCTGGTGCATCATGCTTTCGGCCGGCGCCGCCGCGATTAACCAGGTCGAAGTGCCCATGCGTGTGCTCATCTTTACCGTGCTTGCCATTGGCTCGGCGGCCTTTGCCAAGCACCTGCACCTGTTTGAACCCGTGCTGCGCCACCATTACAACAAGCGCACGCACGAGGACGAACTGGTCACCCCCGACGACCCCGCCTTTAAGCAGGAGGAGCAGGCAGCCGAGGAGCGCAAAGAAGAGCGCCACCACAAGCTCTAGGGCAAGCTGCCGAGGATGTGCCAAGGCACCGTTAGCCAAGCACGGCCGCGCCGCACCCATCGCACATGCCGCACCACGCGCGTCCCTCTCCCGCCCCTCGCCTACTTACGCACCACCCCTCCAATAAACGCGTTATCATCTTGACCCATGAACATACGTTAGGAGCAATCATGCCAAACGAGAACAGCTACGAAGTCGCGCTGCAAAAGAGCAACGCCATTCGCGAGGGCCTGACCAAGACGCCCGAGAAGTTCACCATGCTCACCGGCGACCGCCCCACCGGCCGTCTGCACCTGGGCCACTACTTCGGCACCCTCAAGGGCCGCGTGGAGCTGCAGAACATGGGCGCCAAGACCAACGTGCTCATCGCCGACTAC
>USDE01000260.1 GCA_900553345.1 uncultured Collinsella sp. | reverse complement strand
GGTCCTCGAAGACGCCCTGGGTGGAGTTGGTCAGACGGCCGTAGATGTTACCGGCGTCGGCAAGACCAAAGCGGTCGGCGGCGTGCTGGGAGTTGCGGAACACATAGCTCGTGGTTTGATAGATAGGCACAGCACGGGAGTCGGATGCAGGATCGGCGCTCTCCTGGCCAACGTGCAGCTGCAGGGTATCGAAACCAAAGGTGTGCTCGGGGTTGTTGATAAACTGGCTCATGATGATCTCCTTGATCGAAGAAAGTAATAAGAGTAAGAGAAGTAAGTCGCTGTCTCCTGATCACGCCGACGGGCGCAAACAGGAGCCCGGCATTCGTCTTGGTAAGCAATTCATATGCGGGCCTCCTTTCGCATCCCGGTTCCTTGGTCGGCTTAATTACCTACCGCCTTTGTGTGTTTTGAATAGTACGAGCATTGTTTTGCTCGGTCAATCACTTAAAAGCGCTAACTTGTTATCGGTTTTTTAGATAGCTATCGAAAGGATGGGCGCCGATGACCCTCCAGCAACTTCGTTTTTTGATCGCCGTGGCAGAGTCCGGATCGATCAACGCCGCAGCCCAGCGCCTTTATACGGCACAGTCCAACATCTCAAACGCTGTCAAAAGCCTGGAACAGGAGCTCCATCTGGAGATCTTTACGCGCTCCAGCCGCGGCGTCACGCTCACCAACGACGGCACCGAGCTATTGGGCTATGCGCGCCAGGTCGTAGAGCAGGCCGACATGCTCGAGGCACGCTACGAGGACGGCGGCACACCCCAGGCGCGCCTTGCCGTCTCGGCCCAGCACTACGCTTTTTCGGTCAAGGCCTTTGTCAACGTCGTCGAGCGCTGCCGCGACAGTAAGTTTGAGTTCATCATGCGCGAGACCACCACCTCGCAGATCATCGACGACGTCCGCGCATTTCGCAGCGATATCGGCATTCTGTACCTGGATGACTTTAACGCCCGCGTTCTGCAGAAGGCCTTCGCCGATGCCCGCGCAAGCTTCCATCCCCTCTTCGACGCGACGGTCCACGTCTTCGTTAGCGAACGCCACCCGCTCGCCCTCAGCTGTCCCTTGCCGACCTCACGCCCTATACGCGCTACAGCTTTGAGCAGGGAACCTCAAACTCCTTCTATTACGCCGAGGAACCTTTTAGCTATATCCCTTGCGACCGCAACATACGAATCTCGGACCGCGGAACACTTACTAACTTACTTATCACGTCGAACGGTTACACCCTGTCGACCGGTGTCCTTTCCAATGAAATGCAGTGGGGTATGGCATCGATCCCGTTAGCAGACGCCCCAACGATGCACGTAGGATATATCATGCACGACGAGCGCAAGCCCTCTCCTCTCTTGCGGCAATACCTCGACGAGCTCAACCGCATCATCCATGCCAACTAACTGTCGGAAGACGGGATAGAAATCGTAAATTGCTAGCCCCCGGCAGGCATGGCGCTACAATGGTCACTCACACGAAGCGTACCCAACGAAAGGAACCATGTGAAGGTCATCATCTATACCGACGGCTCGGCCCGATCAAATCCGGGACGCGGCGGCTACGGCGCCGTGCTCAAGTACACCAACCCCGCCGGCAAGACCTTCACCTCCGAGCTTTCGCGTGGCTACGCCAAGACCACTAACAACCGCATGGAGCTCATGGCGGTCATCGTGGCGCTCGAGGCACTTAACCGCCCCTGCGAGGTCGAGGTCCATTCCGATTCGCAATACGTCGTCAACGCCTTCAACAAACACTGGATCGACGGCTGGAAAAAGCGCGGGTGGAAAACTGCCAACAAGCAGCCCGTCAAGAACCGCGACCTGTGGGAGCGCCTGCTTGCCGCAAAGAGCAAGCATAAGGTGGAGTTCATCTGGGTTAAGGGGCATGCCGGCCACGAGCTCAATGAGCGCTGCGACGAGCTCGCCACCACCGCGGCCGACGGAGCCAACCTCGATATCGACACCGGCTTTAGCGAGAGCGACCTGTAACGGCGTTTTCGCACGCTTTTATGTCCTCCCGCGCTACACTCGTCCTGTAGGCCAAACAACGCAAGGGGGACACATGCTGCGCATCGCAACCATCGGCACATCCATGATCACCGACGACTTTATCCAAGTCGTCAATGCCAACGACCAGGCTACATTCGTAGGCACGCTCTCGCGCGACGCAGATCGTGGCGCCGCCTTTACCGCCGAACACGGCGGCGAACGCAGCTTCACCGCACTTGACGAGCTTGCGTCCGCCGACGACGTCGACGCCGTCTACATCGGCAGCCCCAACGCGCTCCATCACGAGCAGGCGCTCGCCTGCATCGCCGGTGGCAAGCACGTCATCGTCGAGAAGCCCTTCTGCGCCACCGAAGCGCAGGCACTGGAAGTCTTCCGCGCTGCCGAGGCAGCAGGCGTCGTGGCCCTCGAGGCCATGCGCCCGCTTCACGACCCCGCCTTCCACGCCATTGAGGACGCTCTGGGCGAGATTGCGCCCATTCGCCGCGCCTCACTGCGCTTTGGCAAGTATTCCTCACGCTACAACGAAATCCTCGCTGGACGCGCCACCAATATCTTCGACTGCAATATGGCATCGGGTTCCCTCATGGACATTGGCGTCTACGCCGTCGAGCCCATGGTCGAGATTTTCGGCATGCCCTCTGGTCTCACCAGCATGACCACGCTGCTCGACCCCTCAACGCAAGAGCTCACCCATGGCCCCATCGACGGTTGCGGTTCCATTCTCGCCAGCTATGGCGGTGGCCGTATCTCCGTCGAGCTCGCGCACTCCAAAATTACGAATGACCTGCTGCCCTCGCAGATCGAAGGCGAGCGTGGCACTATCCAGATCGACCATCTGTCCACGCCCCGCAACGTCCG
>USDE01000259.1 GCA_900553345.1 uncultured Collinsella sp. | reverse complement strand
GCGCGGCCTCGGCCATACGCTGGGCAAGCTCACCGCCGACACATGCGAGCATATCGAGCTTCTTGGCCGCCGCATAGGCGCCCACCAGCTCATGCATGCGAGGAGCCTCGTCGCCCATCTCGCCCATCTCGCCCAGAACCGCCATGCGCGAACCCGTGCACGAAAGCGAACACAGCAGGTCGAGGCCGGCTGCCATCGATTCGGCACTGGCGTTATATGAGTCGTCGATGACGCGGGCGCCGCTCTTGGCGCGCTTGATTTCCTGACGATGCCCGGTAATCGTAAGACCCCTAAAGGTGGCATCGATCTGCTCGGGCGTCACGCCAAGGCGATAGGCAACCGCTGCGGCCTTGACGGCATTGGGAACGGACTGCGCGCCGGGAATGGCAAGCAGTGTATCGATAGTCTCGCCCAAGCCAAAATCGAGCGTAAAGACCGGGCGTCCCTCGTCATCAATGCGAATGTCGCACGCACGGACCTCATCGTCGTCCGAGACGCCCGCAAGCATCACGTCGACGCCCGCAGGCGCGGCAAAGGTGTCGCGGATGAACGGGGTAAAGTCGTCCTCACCACCCAAAACCAGCAACGGGAGAAGGTCTCCGGCGGCGCACATGCCGCCAACAATCTCGGATTTGGCACGAGCGATATTCTCGCGACTGCCCAGAATACCGATATGGGAGGTGCCGATCTTGGTCACAATGGCAAGGTTGGGATTGGCGGACTGAGACATGCGCTCAATCTCGTGGAAATGGTTCATGCCCATCTCGAGCACCAGAACCTCGGTGTCGGCAGGGGCCGCCAGCACCGTGAGCGGCATACCGATAAGGTTGTTGTAGTTACCCTTGGTTGCCCAAACGCGATAGCGCTTGGCGAGCACCGCGGCGAGCACGTCCTTGGTCGTTGTCTTGCCGATAGAGCCGGTAATGCCAATTACCAGGCAGCCAAGCTCCAAACGATAAGCGTGAGCCAGGCGCAGCAAAAACTCCTCGGGGTCATCGGTATGCAGGATGGCACAGCCCTTCTCATGGGCCAGCGAAAGCAGTTCGGCATCGGGCTCGCGCGTCATCACTACGGCGCCGGCACCCGACTCGATGGCACGGGAAGCAAAGTCGTTGCCGTCGACCTTTTCACCCGGGAAGGCGACGAATATCGTGCCCTCCTCAACCTGGCGCGAGTCGATAACGCAACCGCGGCATACCCGATCGGCTTCTCCCGTCACGGTTCGGGCCCCTGTTGCGGCCGCGAGATTGTTGACGGCGATCTCTATCATTGCAGCTCCCCTGTAAACCTAATAATGCTATCGGCGTATTGTATCCCAGCGCCGCCTACGCGTGGTGCAGGGCGTGTGAACAACCCGGATTAGCCGACTGGCCATTTCATAGATAGTAACCCCCTACTTGGTGCGCGGGACACCCAACACGTCAAGCGCACTGGCCATAATGGACTGGAACGGCACTGCGGCGGCATCGGAGCCTGACGGGGTTCCGTCAAGGGTGATATAGCACAGGACCTTGGGCGACTGCGCCGGGGCAAACCCCATAAAAGACGACATGTAGTTCTCTTTGAGGTAGCCGCCGTTCTCATCGGCGCGCTCGGCCGTACCTGTCTTGCCCGCCACGTCATAGCCGTCCACCGCGCCGCCAACGCCCGTTCCCTCGGCAACGACCGTCTGCATACACGATGTCACCTGCGAGGCGGCCTCCTCGGAAATCGCGCGATCCCCCTCGCCCCAATCCTTTTCATCGCCCTTGCTCGACTTATAGAAGTGCGGAGTCATCATCACGCCGCCGTTCGCGATGCCGCCCACGGCACGTGCGACCTCAATCGGCGAGACGGACAGCGCCTGGCCAAAGCTCATAGCACCCAAGGTGGCACCATCGTACTGGTCGCGCTCCTTGACGATGCCCAGACTCTCACCCGGAAAATCGACACCGGAGCTATGACCGATACCCCACTTGTCCACATAGGTGGCAAAATCATCGGCACCGATCTTGCGCCCCACCAGGACAAAACCGACATTGGACGAACGGCGCATCATCTCGCGTACGTCCATTGTCATGGTGTAGTCACGCTTGTCGGCATCGGTAACGGTATCGTCGCCCACCTTGATACTCGCGGGAACCTCAAACGATGTGCTCGGGCGCACAACGCCCAAATCAAATCCGGCGCCCGCAACCAGCGTCTTAAAGACCGAGCCGGGCTCGTAGGCATCCGTCACCAGACGAAGGTTCATGTCCTCGGTCTTGGCGTTTTCCAAATTGGTCTGGTCGTAGGTCGGATACGAGCAGGCGGCCAGGATCTCTCCAGTCGTCGGGTCGGTCACCAGGGCCGACCCGTTTTTGGCCTTCGTCTTCTCGACCGCCTCGGCCAAGGCATCTTCCGCGGCGCGCTGAATGTTGACGTCGATCGTCGTCACGATATCCACGCCATCAATCGCGGCAACCTTTTTATAGGCACCGCCCGCGATGTAGCCGCCATCTCTTGCGCGCTCGCGCACAAGAGAGCCATTCGTTCCGGTCAGAAGCTCATCGTATTGTTTTTCGAGTCCAGTCAGGCCAGCGTTGTCCACGTTCACGACGCCCAGCACCTGAGAAGCCAGGTTTCCATACGGGTAAACCCGCTTCATCGCCTGCTCAAAGAGCACGCCGGGTAGATTCTTCTTTTCCAGGGCGGCAGCGTCATCCTCGTCGACCTGGCGCTTGATATACACCCAGGAACCATCAGACAGTACCAGCTTGCGACAGGTCTTTTTATCGATACCGGTGGCCTTGACCAGCGCCGAGACCGTCTTGTCGACGTCCTCGACAAGCTGAGGGTTCACGGCAACATTGCGGCATTCGACTGACGACGTCAGCACGTTGCCGTTGCGGTCGTAGATA
>USDE01000258.1 GCA_900553345.1 uncultured Collinsella sp. | reverse complement strand
GTTCCCCACCATGGGCGCCTGCGTTGCCTTCGGCGCGTTCAACCTGCTGTGCGCTCCGTGCTTTGCCGCTATGGGTACCATCCGCAACCAGATGGATTCCGGCAAGTGGACCGCGATTGCCCTCGGCTACGAGTGCGCCTTCGCTTGGGTGATTGGCCTGTTCATCAACCAGTTCTATAACCTGCTTGTCCTTGGGCAGTTTGGCTTCTGGACGGTTGTGGCTATCGTGCTGCTGGTCGCGATGCTCTTCCAGATTTTCCGTCCTATGCCCAAGCACGCTTGGACCGACGAGGACGAGACCAACACTGCTTCCGCTGCAGTTTCCGCCTAAGTCCGAATAAGGATCAACCCCTTTCCACGAGCCCGGGTGTCTCAGTGACACTCGGGCTTTTTGACGCAATGGGGGGACAGATTGCTTTGCTCCAGAAGTAAGATGTGGCGTTTCCGCAGATAAAACCGACCAAAATAAACCTGTCCCTATTTGGTAGGTGGAGAATGGGGTAAAGTAAGTGGTGGTTAACTAGAGGAGGCTTGCTATGGCACCTATCGATATTGTTGTACTGGCTGTTATCGGCGTTGCGTTTGTCGCGGTATGCGTGCGCATCTACCGCAAGGGCACCTGCGCCGACTGCGCTCAGGGTGGCGTTTGCACGGGGCATTGCTCCAACAAAAAGACGTGCGCCGCACTTAAGGGCGTAGACAAAATCGCCGAAGACTTGGGCCGCGGTATTCATTAGCCGACCGGCGTTTGGGTATGTTTGGCCGCGGATACGGCGGTTGCTGATACGATAAGTACGTTAGCAACTGCCGCCGAGCGGCTCAAACGAAAGGAACCCTGTATGGAGTCCTCCGCCTACCCGATGCTCTTTAGCCCGATCAAGGTCGGTACGACCGAGGTTAAGAACCGCGTCTTTATGCCGCCGGTATCTACCAACCTGGCCGATCACGGATATGTGACCGATGACTTGGTCGATCATTACCGTGCCCGTGCCAAGGGCGGCGTTGGCCTGATCATCACCGAGGTCGTGACGGTCGAGCCCACCTATACCTATCTGCCGGGCGACATGTGCTGCTACGACGACACGTTCATCTCCGGCTGGGAAAAGCTCGCCGCCGCCGTGCATGAGTACGGCTGCAAGATTATGCCGCAGCTCTTCCACCCCGCCTACATGGCCTTTAACATTCCGGGCACGCCGCGCCTGATCGCTCCGTCCTTTGTGGGCCCGTCCTATGCCCGCGAGGCGCCGCGCCCCATCACGGTCGATGAGATTCACGAGCTCACGCATCAGTTTGGCGACGCTGCCGTGCGTATGCAGAAGGCCGGTGTCGATGGCGTCGAGGTCCATGCGGCGCACGCCCACGGCATGCTCGGCGGCTTTTTGACCCCGCTCTACAACAAGCGTACCGACGAGTACGGCGGCTCGCTCGACGCTCGCATGCGCTTCCTGCTCGAGGTCATCGCCGAGATTCGCGAGCGCTGCGGCAAGGACTTTATCATCGACGTCCGCATCTCGGGCGATGAGTACACCGATGGCGGCCTGACCCTCAACGACATGATCTACGTCTCGCGTCGCCTGGAGAAGGCCGGTGTCGACATGATTCACGTGTCGGGCGGCACCACCATCAAGCGCGGCTCCGCAATTCCCGCCGCCGGCACGCAGCAGGCCTCGCACGCCGCTTGCTCGCGTGAGATTAAGAAGCACGTGAACATTCCCGTTGCCACGGTCGGCCGCATCAACGAGGCCTGGATCGCCGAGGAGCTGATCGAGGACGGCGCTGCCGACATCTGCATGATGGGCCGCGCCAATCTGTGCGATGCCGAGTTCTGCAATAAGGCCGCTGCCGGCAACGCCGACGACATCCGCCCCTGCATTGGCTGCCTGCGCTGCCTGAACGGCATTATGTTCGGCAAGCGCATCTCCTGCACCGTCAACCCGGACGTGGAGCGCGACGAGGCTGGCTACGAGCCTGCCGCCGAGGCCAAGAACGTACTGGTTGTGGGTGCCGGTCCCGCGGGCATGGAGGCGGCGTTCATTGCCGCCAAGCGCGGTCACAACGTGGTGCTCGTGGACAAGCAGGACGAACCGGGCGGCGAGATGCGCATCGCGGCCGTTCCGCCGGCAAAGCAGGAACTCACCCGCGTGATCAAGTATCAGTATCGTCGCCTGGCCGAGGCCGGCGTGAAGTGCGTATTTGGCACCGAGCTTACTGCCGAGGACATTCAGCGTGACTACGCCGGCTACGAGGTCGTCCTAGCTTATGGCGCCGAGCCCATCGCTCCGGCCTTCATGCAGGGCTTTAAGCAGGTTATGACGGCTGACGACCTGCTGGGTGGCAAGGCTTTCCCGGGCAAGAAGATCGTTATCGTGGGCGGCGGCACCGTCGGTTGCGAGACGGCCGATTACTTGGCCCCGTTGGTCAATGACCTCTCGCCGGCCAATCGCGATGTCACCGTTATCGAGATGACCAAGACGCTCGCCGCCAACGAGGGCGGCGCCGGTCGCGCGGTGCTCATCACGCGCATGCTCTCCAAGGGCGTTCACGTGCTGACCGAGGCCAAGGTGACCGAGATCACCGAGGACACCATCAGTTACGAGAAGGACGGCGAGGTCCGCACCATCACCGGTGCCGATACGCTGGTGCTTGCCATGGGCTATCGTCCCAATACCAAGCTGGCCGACGACCTTGCCGCTGCTGGCGTTGCTGCCCACGTACTGGGCGATGCCCAGAAGTGCGGCAACATCCGCGATGCCATCGGCGACGGCTACAAGATTGCCTGCGAGCTCTAGTCAACCCCTTGGTGCGTGGGGGACAGGTTGGTTTGCACCAAGTTGATGCATGTAAACCTGATTCCATTGCGCCAGTCGATAGCAAAACACGGCGGC
>USDE01000257.1 GCA_900553345.1 uncultured Collinsella sp. | reverse complement strand
GATCAGTCCGACCACGCCGGTTTCGAGCGGATTGTTGAGCACTTCGATGTCGTGTGCGCGCAGCAGCTTCTCAATGTAGGCGCTGGTCTCGTATTCCTTGAAGCTGCGTTCGGGGTGCGCATGCAGATAGTGCCTGATTTCGATGATCTCCGGCGTGATTTCGATATGTTCGCTCATGGTTGACGATTGTAGGCACATCCGGCCGTTTTTCCTATTTTCGTGGTCGTGTTCCGTGCCGTGCACGACGTTTTCGCACATATCCTCGTAAGCTGGATACCGGGTTTGACATGGTTTTTCATGGAGGCAGCATGACTCAGGACATCAAGACGGCGTTTTTCGACATCGACGGCACGTTGACGAGTTTCGTCACGCATGTGGTGCCGCAGTCCACCATCGACGCGTTGCATGCATTGCAGCGCAATGGCGTGAAGGTGTTCATCTGTTCGGGCCGCGCACCCTCCTACATGGGCGTGGTGCTTGATACCATTCCCGTCACGTTCGACGGCATCGTGGGACTTAACGGCCAGTATTGCACCACGCGCGACGGTCTCGACTACCGGCATCCGATCGACCAGGCCGACGTGAAGCTGATCACCGACTGGCTTGAAACGCATGCCGACGTGGTCGCCAACTATGCGGAAAGCGACTACGGGCCGCATTGGAACGCACGTGGAACAGTCTCGGCAAGACCGCGCCGAAAATCGACGTGCATGATCCGCGCGAACGCATCGCAAACCATTCCACGTTCCAAATCAGCCCGTATGTGGACGAGACGATGGAAGCCGAAATCGCCAGCATGTGCGGCAACGTGCGCGGCGTCAGATGGCATCCCGCTTTCACCGATCTGATTCCCGCCGATGGAGGCAAGGCGGTTGGTATGCAGGTGATGCTGGAGCATTTCGGCTGGACGAAAGACAACGCGATTGCATTCGGCGACGGCGGCAACGATGTGGACATGCTACGATTCGCGGGAATCGGCGTGGCATTTACGATTCACAAGTCTGTTTTTCGCATATTCCTGCGGTTTTCGCGCCCTTTATAAATAATTCCGATAAGCGCGCGACGTGTTGCCGTCACAGGTTCCTCTATATTGGTCAATCGTTGGCCCGCAACCGCAGTAAGCGTCCGGGCCGTGTAGCGAAATTGAGAGAGAGGAACTCAACCATGCGTAACAAGAAGATTCTCGGCGCACTGCTCGCCGTCACCACGCTCGCGACCTTCGGCCTGGCAGGCTGCGGCAATTCCGGTTCCAACGATGCCGCCTCCAAGGAGGACGACAAGACCATCACCGTGGCCGCCTCCCCGACCCCGCACGCGGAGATCCTGAACAAGGCGGCCAAACCGCTCGTCGAGAAGGACGGCTACAAGCTGGTCGTCAAGGAATTCACCGACTGCGTGCAGCCGAACACCGCCACCGAGGATGGCGAGGTTGACGCCAACTACTTCCAGCACATCACCTATCTGAACAACTTCAACGCTGAGAATGGCACCCACCTGGTGAGCGTGGCAGATGTGCACTACGAGCCCTTCGGCATCTACGCCGGCAAGACCGCCAGCCTGGAGGAGCTCCAGGACGGCGCGCAGATCGGCGTGCCCAACGACCCCACCAACGGCGGCCGCGCCCTGCTGCTCCTCCAGGAGCAGGGCCTCATCACTTTGAAGGAGGATGTGGGCCTGGAGCCCACCAAGCTGGACATCGCGGAGAACCCCCACAACTATGAGATCGTGGAGATGGAGGCCGCCCAGCTCCCCCGCTCCCTGGGCAGCCTGGACATTGCCGTCATCAACGGCAACTACGCCATCCAGGCCGATCTGAAGGTGGCCGACGCCCTGGCGATTGAGTCCGCCGAGGGCACCGCCGGCACCGCTTATGTCAATGTGCTGGCCGTCAAGGAGGGCCGGGAGAGCGACCCCGCCATCCAGGCTCTGGCAAAGGCCCTGTGCAGCGACGAGGTCAAGGCGTTCATTGACGAGACCTATGCCGGCGCCGTGCAGGCGGTGTTCTAAGGTCCTGTCCACACAGACGGCCCGCTTTGCGGGCCGTCTCATCCGACTAAAATCCTATTGATTTTGTAGGAATTTGGTGGTATACTGCTGAATAGAATCTAAATTATGAGGGAGGTATTACCTATGCAGATTGCAAATACACTGCCCGAGCTGATCGGGAACACCCCCCTGCTTCGGCTGGAGCGGTTTGCCCCCGGGGCAGGGGTGCTGGCCAAGCTGGAGAGCTTTAACCCCCTGTCCTCCGCCAAGGACCGGGCAGGCCTTTACATGATTTTGGACGCCGAGGAGAGGGGCCTGCTCCAGCCCGGCGCGGTGATTGTGGAGCCCACCAGCGGCAACACCGGCGTGGCCCTGGCCTACATCGGCCGCCAGCGGGGCTACCGGGTGGTGCTCACCATGCCGGAGACCATGAGTCAGGAGCGGCGCAGCCTGCTGGCCGCTCTGGGGGCGGAGCTGGTGCTCACCGAAGGGGCCCGGGGTATGGGCGGCGCCATTGAGCGGGCGAAGGAGCTGCTGGAGAGCACCCCAGGCGCGTGGATGCCCGACCAGTTCAACAACCCCGCCAACGCCCGGGCCCACTACGAGACCACCGGTCCCGAGCTGTGGCGGGACACCGACGGCGGCGTGGACGTGCTGGTGGCGGGAGTGGGTTCCGGCGGCACCATCACTGGCGCGGGCCGCTATCTGAAGGAGCAGAACCCCGCCATCCGCGTGGTGGCGGTGGAGCCGGCTGAGTCCCCCGTCCTCTCCGGCGGCCGGCCGGGGCCCCATAAGATCCAGGGCATCGGCGCGGGCTTCGTGCCCGACACGCTGGACACCGCGGTGTACGACGAGGTGATCGCCGTCGCCGACGAGGACGCGTTCGCGGTGGGTCGCGAGCTGGCGGCGAAGGAG
>USDE01000256.1 GCA_900553345.1 uncultured Collinsella sp. | reverse complement strand
CTGAGGTGACTGCGGGTCGTGACGGCAATCGCGGCGCTGTCGCGCCTGCTGCCTGGGGTGACTTTGGGGTTGGGGTGAATCGGGGTCTAATACTTTCCCGAGAAGTGAACGACCTTATTTGGACCCCCGAAGCATTGGCATATTTTGACTGCTATTTCCTGAGGTTTTGCTGCGCGAATCCTGCGGTTTTGTGGTCTAAAGGTGTGGATGCTCCGAGGCTTCGTTTTTACTCGTTCACTTCTCGGGAAAGTATTAGAGCTCAGCTGATAGAGGTACCGCTCTGGCGTCGAAGCCCTGTGTCTTCTTCGCTTGATTGGGGAAAGCGGCCTCGCTTAAACAATTACGAGCCTGCCCAGGTGTATCTGACAGGTTGTCTGCACAGTTCGCGGTATTATGTTTGCGGAGTTTTGAAAGGAGCCGCTGGTGGTCACGACGACGTTTGCTTCGCCTTTGGGCGAAATCTTGCTTGCCGCTGATGGCCGCGGTCTGACGGGACTTTGGTTTGAGGGGCAGGAGCACTTTGGCTCCACGCTTCTCAAAGAAGATGCGGAGCACGTTGAAGGTGCCGATGCGGTTTCTGGTGCTGGCGGCATGTCGCCGGTGAGTCCGGTAAATGGTGCGGCCTCTTCGGTGCTTGAGCGTTCCTGGGCTTGGCTGAATGCTTATTTTGCAGGGCAGGAACCTCGGTTTACACCGCCGTTGCATATGATTGGTACGGCGTTTCAGCGTGAAGTTTGGTTTGAGCTGCTTTCTATTCCGCGTGGCGAGGTCGCTACGTATGGCGAGATCGCCCAACGTGTTGCGGCTCGACATCGTGCACCGGGAAACGAGGCGCCCGTTGTGTCTCCTCGTGCGGTGGGGGCTGCGGTCGCTCGCAACCCTGTTTCGATTATCGTGCCGTGCCATCGCGTGGTTGCCGCCGATGGTTCGCTCAACGGATATGCCGGCGGGCTTGACCGCAAGGAATGGCTGCTGCGGCTCGAGGGTGCGTACGAGGAGTAACGCCAGGGCACTTTGCATAGCCAAGACGCCGTGAAAGAACGGGATGTGCTTTCCGAATGGCGTTCCAAGCGGAAACCGTGTCCCGGAATACAGCCTCAGAGTGGGACGCCGTTTCCGGTTGAGACCACCTGCTTGGACATCTTTCTACGCTCGCTCTTGCAGGGCGTAGATCGACTTATCCATGTTGAACAGGTAAGCCACGACGCAGACAATAAAGAACATCGGCAAGTTGCCAAAGCCGAAGACTTCGCAGCCAATAAGGATGGGTGCGAGCAGAATCGCTGACAGCATAAGCCCCATAACGGCGATGTGCACATAGGGGTTGGGGAGCAGTCGCGCCGCAAGGGTCTTGGCGTGGGCAAGACACCAGGCAAAAGCTCCACCTACCATGCCACACACGCTGTCCAACATCGCAAGCCGGCCAGACCGGGAAGGTCAAGCGCGCAGGAGCGGCAACGTCAAAACACAAGCGTTAACTGCGCGCCCTGCTCAACGGGCTGCTCCTTGTGCTCGCTCAGAAGGACCATTCGGTCTTCGTATTGCTTTTCGGTCATTTCGATAACGGTGACCTCTCCAGCGCTTGGAAGATTCAGCTTAAGGCGAGCGATATGCGCCGCTGCGGATTCGCGAGTCACCAACAGGCGCGAATACACCGAAAACTGCTCCATATGGTATCCGTCGTTAATCAGAAACTTTCGAAAGTCGCTATACTGCCGACGCTCGGCTTTGCTTCCCGTTGGAAGATCGAACAGAACCAATAACCTCATAACCCTCATGGCTCCTCCCTATTCAACAGTTACCATCTCGAGCCCTTTTAGCTCGGGCAACAACAGCCTCTTAGGATCCTTTTCGAGAACGGCAGTTCTGAGTGAAGAGAGCGTTGTCTCTATGCACTGCTGACAGCAGCAACGTTTTCCGTCGATAGTCATGACGTGCTCAAACACGCGAGCGAGCAACGCTTTGTCGCGCCGGCCCAAAGGCTCTGCTACGCCGTAGCTCATAACAATTAGATCGACGAGAGGGCGGAACGGTTCAATAAGATCGTCGACGAGATTGAATGCGTTGTAAACGCTGTGATGGTGAAGCCCCTGGGATACGAGCCATCCACCGCCAACGGCTGCTCTTCCGATGCCTGCACGCAGGACGCTGTAACCATAATCGAGGGCGGAGCTCTGCATACTGTTGCGTCTTGTTCCATCGGTAATGAGGGCTTTAAAGTACGCGGAGGCAGCTGCGCCTTCTCGATTGTCTGTGTCGCCCGAAAGAACGGTTTTGGCATAAGAGGGGAGAGGGCCTGCAGACAACCCCATTTCTGTGAGAACCGCCGCTTGGTTGAGTATCTTTGCCTGAACGATTCGTTTCCAAAGCTGCTTTTTAAACGGAAGGCTCATGGCAAGCTGATCCTCGACGATGCGCGCATGGCGCGAATGGGCGCCCATGGGGAGCATAAGACCATTGGGCATATGATCGCGCCCGCAGATCATGACGCCTATTCCCGCGTCGTTAAGCTGCGACATGCAGGCGACCGTCATCGTGGTTTGATGGGATTCGAGGATGACGACCCAAATGTCCTCGAGGGGAATGGTGGAGCTGCGGTCGTCCACGGTGATCATCAATAGGCCGTTCTTGATGCAGAGGTGGGCCTTGCTCTGGATAAGTATTGTCCGTTGAGCCATTTTGTCGACGACCTTCCCCGCATTAGCGCTACAATACAGCTAAGTCGAAAGCAGCTCACCTTGGGGAAGGGCGCGGCTCCAGACAAGGGGAGCCACTTAAGTGGCTTACCCGTAAAGTAACCCCCGTTCAATCCTCGGATTGGGCGGGGCGAACTTTTTTGGGCGAGTGTTAGCCAGTATTCCGTAAACGGTAGCTATGAATAGCATTTGGGCGGGTCCTTTTGAGCGTTTTTTCGCCTA
>USDE01000255.1 GCA_900553345.1 uncultured Collinsella sp. | reverse complement strand
CCGGGGTACCACGGCAGACGAGGACGGCAACCTGACCGGGTTTGATATTGAGCTTGCGCAGGCGGTCGATGTCCTCGGGCAGAAGGTTCTCCAGGTGCTCGAGCGTGTTATGGCCGTGCTGGGGCAGGCCGTACAGATCGGCCGCCTCCTCGAAGATATCCAGCGCGGCATGAATCGCACCGTCACCAATGACGTGGATGCGCACGGTGTGACCGCGCTCCGCGGCCGCCAGAACCAGTTTGCGCATGCGCTCAGCCGGGACCGTCAGACGGCCCTGGTCGCCCGGGAAGCGCGGATTGGTATAGGGCTCAGTGAGATATGCCGTGTGTTCACTCGACACGCCGTCGAAGAACTGCTTAAAACCCGGCGCCGAAAGCAGCGCGTTGTTCGCGTAACGTACCTGCAGCTCTTCCAGACGCGACTGGTCATCCAGCAGCGTGGGAAACAGATGGGCACGAATGCCCAGCCTACCGGCCGTCTGCAATTTGTCGTAGACATCGTCGCGGATAAAATCGCAGCCCGGCATGGGCATGAGCGACATATCGCAGATCGAAGTAATACCCTGCTCGGCCATGCGCCTCATTTGATCGGCGTAAGCGCTTGCGATGCGACCTTCGCCCAGCCACTCAAGGCAGCGCGGCAGCAGCTGCATGGCAGCCGCTTCGTGCGCAATGCCCGTGAGCTCGCCGCTTGCGTCCTTGTCGTAACTGCCGCCCGCTGGCGGCTCGCTGTCGCGCGTGACGCCGAGCGCCTCGAGTGCGCGGCTGTTGAGCCAAAGCGTGTGCCCGTCGCCCGAATACATAACGCAGGGACGATCGGGGAATGCCGCATCGAGCGACGCCTTGGTAGGATGCTCGGGCGGGTCCCAACGGTAGTCGCGCCAGCCCTGCGTCACAACCCAGGCGTCGTCGGGCAGGTCCTGGGAAAACTCGAGCGCGTGCTGCACCAGTGCCGCCTCGGACGTGCCCATATCCATGAGCATGTACGGCGAGGAACCGACCGAGGTATGGAAGAAGTGCAGATGAGCGTCATGGAAACCGGGGCAGACAAACTGCTCGCCGTAGTCGAGAACCGGCGTGGCGGCAGGCGCGGCGGCGATCACGTCATCGGGCGCACCGACTGCGACGATACGGTCACCTGCGATGGCAATCGCCAGCTCGCGGGCGGTATCGATGCCGTCTTGCGCGGTAAAGACGTTCTTGGAGCGGATAATCCGATCGATATGTTGCATGGACATCCCCATCTCTGGCAGAAAATTCAACACCCCCGAGTGTACTCCCCCGCCTCGGTTACAAAATGCCAAGCGGCAAACGGCAGCTTTGCCAGGCCAAGTGGCAGGTGGCATACTGGAAAGAGCCTGTACGATTTTGCGATAAACCAGTAAGGAGCAAATCGACCATGACGAAGACCAAGGCACAGCAGATTATGGCGGCGACCGAGGCTCGCGCGGCTGACGACGTCACCGCAGCCATCCAAGATATCGCCGCCGAGTTTGAACCCTACATCATTAAGCAGCGTCGGCACTTCCATAAGCACCCGGAGCTGAGCCTCGCCGAAGAGCGCACGACTTCTGACATCGCCAACCAGCTCGACGCCATGAATATCCCCTACGAGCGTCCCCTTAAGACGGGCCTGGTGGCGACCCTTCGCGGCACCGCGCCCGACGCCTATCGCGAGGACGGCACGCCGCGCCGCCGCATCCTGCTGCGTGCGGATATCGACGCCCTGCCCGTCACCGAGCAGACCGGCGAGGATTTCTCCAGCGTCAACGAGGGCTGCATGCACGCCTGCGGCCACGACTGCCACATCGCCATGATGCTCGGCACGCTGCAGATTCTGCGCCATATGACAGACGACATCCACGGCGAGGTCCGCATCGTCTTCCAGCCCAGTGAGGAAAACGGCCAAGGCGCCAAACTCATGATCGGCACGGGCGTGCTCGACGGCGTCGATGGTGCCTACGCCGCGCACATCTGGAGCGAGGTCGACGCCGGCACCGTAAGCTGCGAGCCCGGCCCGCGCATGGCCAATACCGACTGGTTCCGCATCGATGTCCGCGGTACCTCGTGCCACGGCGCCATGCCCCAGCGCGGCCACGACGCCGTTATGGTTGCCGCCGAGATTGTCAACGCCCTGCAGACCATCGTCTCGCGCGAGATAAGCCCCTACGAGCCGGCCGTCATCACCGTCGGCGAGCTGCATGGCGGCACCGCGCGCAACGTTATCGCCGGCACGGCCTACCTCGCCGGCACGGTGCGCACCTACGGCGATTCAACCCACGAGGAAATGCCGGAGCTTATGCGCCGCATCGTGGAGCATACTGCAGCCGCCTTGGGCGCCGAGGCAGAGCTCACCGATTACACCATCGCCAACTACAAGGTCGAAAACGACGCGGCCTCGAGCGAGCGCTGCCGTCAGGCCGTAATTAAGTGTCTGGGTCCCGCCGGCCAAGGCCATTATCGCGGCACACTTTCGGGCGAGGATTTTTCGGAGTACCTGCGCCGCGTGCCGGGCGTGCTCGCCTTTGTAGGTACGCGTAACCCCAAGATTGGCGCCACGTACGCCCAGCATTCCTGCTTTTACAAGATTGACGAGAGAGTGCTGGCCAAGGGCTCCATGGTGGCAGCCCAGTATGCCATCGACTTTTTGGCCGAGCCCACGCAAGAGGAGCTCGACGGCCCCGCGATCACCGCGGTCGCCGAAACCAACCCCGATCTGGCCGCCAAGTTGCGCTCTGCCAAGGCGACGACCGCCGAGGCTCGTGACGCCATCCACGACGCCCGCACGGCTCGCCATGCCGCAATCAAGGGCATCCACGAAGCCCGCGCCGCCGCTCGCCGCGAGGAGAAACACGACGAGTAGTCGTCACACCCATCCATAACAGCCTGGCTAAAGCAAAGCGGGGGCGGACGCGTCGAA
>USDE01000254.1 GCA_900553345.1 uncultured Collinsella sp. | reverse complement strand
CATGGAGTCACTGGGCTCCATGGACGTGGTGTGCGTTGACAAGACAGGCACGCTCACCGAAGATGCCGCGGTGCTCGAGTACTACACCGATATCCTGGGCAACGAAAGCGAGCAGACGCTCAACCTGGCGTATCTGGAGAGCACGAGCCAGGGGGCCGCTGCCAATCAGCTCAATCGGGCCATTGCCGATGCGTGCGCGGCACCCGAGCTGCACCTTGCCGCGAAAGACCTTGGCCACGCCTTTGCACTGCATGCCTCTGACCCCTTCGACCACGTCACCAAGGCTTCGGGTGTCAAGCTCGACGCCACGCCCGGGGCGCTTGGTTGTTTGGGGCTACAGGTTCGCCCCGGCAATCATCTGACCATCGTAAAGGGCGAGGTTGAAAGCGTGTGCACACGCTGCGCCTGGGCAAACTTTAAGGGCGAGCTGGTGCCCATGGATGCCGATGGCCGTCAGAGCGCCTACGAGGTTGCCGAGGACATGCGCGCCGATGGCATCAAAGTGCTCGCCGTCGCCTATAGCACGACGTCGGCGGACTGGGATGACCTGGTGCTGTGCGGCTTTTTGGGCTTTTTCGATCGGCCCAAGGCCAGCGCTCGTGCCGCCGTGCAGGCGCTGTCTAACCTTTCCGTCGAGGTGCGCGTGCTCACGGGTGATTCGGCTTCGGTCGCTCGCTCAACATGCTCGCGCCTGGGCATTCCCGCCGATAGCGTTATCACCGGCAGCATGCTTCAGGCCATGGAGGAATCCGAAGCGCTGATCCGGGTGGGGAAGGCTCGCGTGTTTGCCGAGCTTACGCCCGCACAGAAGGCGCAGATCGTTAGCCTGATTCGCCTCTCCGGCCACATCGTCGGCTATATCGGAGACGGCGTGAACGACGTGCCGGCGCTCACATCGGCAGACGTCGGCATTGTCGTGGACTCGGCTGCGGCCGAATCCAAAAAGGTGGCCGACCTGGTGCTGCTCGAGCGCGACTTGGGTGTTGTCGCCGAGGGCGTCAGCGAGGGCAGGACTTCGTTCGCCAATGCCTCCAAGTACATCCGTATCGCATCGAGCTCCAACTTTGGCAATATCTGTTCGGTTGCCGCCTCGAGCATTTTCCTGCCCTTTGTGCCGGCAACCGCTACCCAGCTGCTCTTGCTCAATCTGTGCTACGACGCCACCTGCCTGGCGCTTTCGTGGGATAACGTTGACGATGCAGAGATTGCCCGCCCCAGGGCCTGGTCGGGTAAGGGGCTCGGCAGCTTTATGCTTCATTTTGGCTTTGCGAGCTCGGCCTTCGACATCATTACGTTTGCCATTCTGTTCTTGGGCGTATGCCCCGCCGTCTGCGGCGCGCCCTTTGCCGCGCTCGACGCGGCGGGTCGAGCGGCCTTTATCGCGACCTTCCAAGCCGGCTGGCTGCTGGAATGCGCATGGACCGAATCGCTCGTGCTCCTGGTGTTGCGAACGCGCAGTGTCCGCGACGGGGATCGTCCTTGCACACCGCTCGTGGTGATGGTTGCCGTCATGCTCGTTGTCACGGCGCTCCTTGCGCTCAGTCCGGTGGCGCAGCTGTTTGGGCTCGCCACGCTGCCTGTATGGTATCTGGGCATCGTTGCGCTGCTGAGCGTGTTGTATCTTGTTGTTGCTTCGACGATCAAGCGGGTCTATCTGGCCCGCTCGAGCAGCTTGTTCTAGGGCGGTTCTATGCGTACCAACAGAACCAACATCGCGATTACGCCGGCCGAGGCCGCCGAGCTCAGCAGCGCGCTGTTCTCGTCTGGCAGCGCTGCCGCCCTGGAGCTCGCGCCCGTGTTTGCCGATATCGCATCGGGCAAGCTGACTGCTATCGAGCTGGCGGTTGCCGGCTCGCAGGCAAGTGCCGCCACTGGACCCATCGTTATCGGCGAGCTTTCGATCGACCTGGCCTCGCGCACCGTCAAGGTGTCGGACGCGCCGGTCTCGCTCACGCCCAAGGAGTTCGACATCCTTGCCTTTTTGGCGAGCAACCGGGGTACGGTCTTTAGCAAAGAGGAAATCTACCGGGCGGTGTGGCAAAACGAGTATCTGCTCGATGACAGCAACATCATGGCCTTCGTCCGCAAAATTCGAAAGAAGATTGAGCCCGAACCAGACAACCCCCACTACCTGCTGACTGTATGGGGCGTGGGCTACAAAATGGCCGAGTAACGCTTCGGGTATTCGCTCCCATCGATCCAAATAGTCACTTTGACAATCCTTGCCAAATCGCAAGAAAGCCGCAAGAAACCAGCCATGTGCTCGGTCTTGCGGCTTTTCTATTCTGTAGACAGTCGCGGACGCGAAAGAGAGGTGAGGACCGTGAGCGGCAGTGACAGTACCAGTAACGCAGGACGAAGTTGCCGGCGCGGGTCCACTTTGATGGGGGCGCGCGGCTGATTCGCCCTGCGTCCGATCGATAGAACGGAGCGAGGCAATTGAAGAAGATGACTATGCGCCATACGCCGTCTGCGGTTCAGGCGCAAAACGAACTGATGAGGCATCGCGCGGAGGGTCGCATCCAGTATGCGGCGACCATTCCGCTGACGGAGGCCCTATCCTGGGTCGGCTCGAATCTCGGCGGCCTTAATCGCGACGAGGTCGCGCACAGCGAAGCCGACAACGGGCGTAACGTGGTCACGCGTGGCAAGAAGAAGTCGATTGCCCGCAAGCTTGCGGACGCGTTCGTCAATCCCTTCACGGCGATTCTGTTTTTCCTGGCCATCATTTCGGCAGCGACCGACATGGTGTTTCCAGCGTTGTCGATGATGGGCAGCACGCCCGAAGACTTTGACCCGCTGACGGTGATCATCATCACCACGATGGTCGTGCTCTCGGGCACGCTGCGCTATATCCAGGAAGCGCGCAGCGGCAACGCGGCCGAAAAGCTGCTCGATATGATTACGACCACCGTGACAGTCACCCGCG
>USDE01000253.1 GCA_900553345.1 uncultured Collinsella sp. | reverse complement strand
CCACGGTGACCGAATTTAAGCTTTTCCATTTGGGCGCCGCACGCCAAGCTGATCATCTGGTGACCAAGGCAAATGCCAAAGACCGGCACCTTGCCGATCAGCTGCTGCACCTGCTCGTAGGTCTCCACCACGGCATCGGGGTCGCCGGGGCCGTTGGATAAAAAGACGCCGTCGGGATTCATGTCGAGCACCTCACTCGCGGGCGTATCCCACGGCACGACAGTAAGGTCGCAGCCGGCGCGGACCAGACCCTCCAGAATGCCGCGCTTGACGCCGCAGTCGTAGGCGACCACTTTGTGACGGGCAGGAGCGGCAACCGCAAGTGCAAAGTCATGCGTGGCAGGCAGGTCGGCGGCCACAAACTCGTGAGGCGCGGGGCAACTTACGGTCTTCACCAGGTTCTCGCCTACCAGCGTGGGCGCTGCGGCCAGACGCTCGGCAAGCTCGTCGACGTCGAAGATCTCGGTCGAGATAATGCCCATCTTGGAACCATTGTCGCGCAGATGGCGCACAAGAGCGCGGGTGTCGACGCCCTCGATAGCGACGATGCCGTGGGCACGTAGGTACTCCGGCACGCTGACGGCCGAGCGCCAGTTGGAAGGCGTGGCGCACATGTCGCGGACGATCATGCCGCGCATGGCGGGAGCGCTCACGGGGCGAGCGGTATCGCCGGGGAAGGCCGACTGGACGTCGGTCTCGTCGATACCGTAGTTACCGATCTGCGGATAGGTCATGGTTACGATTTGGCCGGCATAGCTCGGGTCGGTCATGACCTCAAAGTAGCCCTCAAGCGAGGTGTTGAAGCAGACCTCGCCGGTCGCGGTACCCTCGGCACCGCATGCACGGCCATAAAAAATGGTCCCATCCTCAAGGTACAGGATGCAGGGACCGCAGGTGCCCTTGCTGGTTTTAGCCAGCATACGCTGGCACAGCTCGCTGGGCGCGACGGTGCGGGCGGCAGCGCCCGCAATATGGTTGTTCGCCATAGTTCTCCTTCCCGGTCTCACAGGACCGGCTTAAAGGTGTGTAGTTAGGCCTCGCGGTATTCTAACCGCAAGCATCGCCCATGGCATTAATTACATAGAATTGTTTACAAAATGATAATTATGACTTCCTGTGCATAATGATTTTTTAATCCCCGTCCCAGAAAAATCATCCCGCGTGGGCTTGCGGTTCACGCGGGATGACATCGTTCTATGTGGCTGCGGACTACTTTTGCTTGTCCTGCTCCAGCAGCTCGGACGGCGTGCGATCGGGCTTTCCGCCGCGGAAGATCTCTCGACCGTGCAGACGATGCTCAAGATCGCGCTCGGCCTGCTCCTCCGTGATCTTGGTCTGGCTCACCACCGGGTCCTCGATAAGCGACGAAACCGAGTTGACCTGTTTTTGAATGCGCTCGGCAATGGTGTCGTCCATGCTTACGATGCGCATCTTCCAGTCGATACTCGTGGCGTTGGACGAGCTCTTGGTCCAAACGAACGTCAGGATGGCGCTTTGGTGCCCCTGAGCAGGAAACATGCCAAAGAAGGAATCGTGCTGGATCCTGCTGTCCTCGTCGATATAGGCGTGAACGTTATACACCACGCGGTCGATCTTGTCGTTGAGCAGGGCATTGGTTGCGAGCGCCGCCGCCTGAATCTGACCGTTGGACAGCAGCTCGAGTTCATTGGCAGAAGACGTGTCCAGCACCGTCACCTCAACCGTGCCCGTGCGCTCATCTGCCTCGTCGACGGTAAAATCGAGCGGGAACTGCGTAAAGCCATTGCCCCATTCAAGTCCACCCTTGAGCGCGGTCGAAACGGTATCCACCGAAACACTTTCGGAAAGGTTCGCGGTATTCAGACGTCGCATCACGCCGTAGCCAATCTGCATGCCCACAATCAGCACCAAAATGCCGATAACCACGGCCATGGCGGTCTTCGTAATGGTATGGCTCACCTGCGAGCCCGAAGGGTCGTCCTCGGACAGCGGGTCGATATGTTTTGCCTGGCTCGCGCGATCCTCGCTGCGCAGCCGCGCCAGCGTCGCCTTGTCGCCGCGCTTGACGGCGGCCTCTTTCTCGCGCATGCGCTCGGTGCGCTTTTTGGCGAGCGTAGGATCCAAGACGCCGGATGCATCGATTTCGGAGAATAACTCCGTCACTTCTTCCGGAGTCAAAGGGTTCTTATCAGCCATGATCTTCCTGTCATATCAATCAGTCGAGCTCGTGCGCACGCGCACCTTCGAACTGCATTCGATAGTAACGGGCATAGGTGCCGCCACGGGCGAGAAGCTCCTCGTGCGTGCCACGTTCCACAACGCGACCATGCTCAACGGTCGCAATCTCGTCAGCATGCTTAATAGTCGAGAGACGGTGGGCGATGATGATCGTGGTACGGCCGCGTGCCAGCTCTTCGAGCGACTCCTGCACCGCTTCCTCGCTCTCGTTATCCAGGGCACTCGTCGCCTCATCCAAAATAAGGATCTTGGGATTCTTGAGAAACACGCGCGCGATGGCGACGCGCTGCTTTTGACCACCCGAAAGACGGCTGCCGCGCTCGCCCACCACGGTGTCGTAGCCTTGCGGAAGCGATTCGATAAAGATATCAATATTGGCGCGGCGGGCCGCTTCGGCGATCTCTTCTGCCGTGGCGCCCGGCTTGCCGTAGGCGATGTTCTCGCCGATCGTTCCATCAAACAGGTACACATCTTGCTGCACCAGGCCGATGGCACGGCGCAGACTATGCTGCGTCACGTCGCGCACATCCTGACCGTCGATGCTAATGGAGCCGGCGGCAACGTCGTAAAAGCGCGGCAACAGCGAACAAGTCGTCGATTTGCCGCCGCCCGAGGGGCCAACCAAAGCGATGGTCTGACCGGGCTTGATGGACAGGTCCATGTGGTCGATAACAGGGCGTCCGTCGGCGCCGCGCTCGCCCAATTCAACATCCTCGTAGCTAAAGCA
>USDE01000252.1 GCA_900553345.1 uncultured Collinsella sp. | reverse complement strand
CGCGCGGTTTCCTCGAGCGCGAGTACCGTCGCTCTCTCGAGGGCGTCACGACTCCCGACTGCACCCGTACGTCGTGCACCGGCTGCGGGATCTGCCCCACGCTCCACGCCAAGAATGTATTGATGGGTGATCGCGCATGAGTGAGCGCCTGACCGACAACCCCACGCTCTTTAGACTTCGTGTTCGCTATGGCAAGCGCGATCGCCTTAAGTACCTGGGCCATCTCGAAGTGATCCATACCATTGAGCGCATCGTGCGCCGTGCGGGACTTCCCTATGCCGTCACGCAGGGCTTCTCTCCGCACATGCGCGTGGGCTTCTCTTCGGCGCTACCGGTTGGTACGTCGTCGACCTGCGAGTGGTATGACCTGTTTATGACCGAGTTCGTGGCGCTCGACGAGGCGTTTGAGCGCCTAGCTGCGGCGTCTCCGGCCGATCTGGCGCCCATCGAGGCGGCGTACATCGACGTGCGCACGCCGGCATTGACGGCGCAGCTCACGCGCCTGTCGTATCGCATCGACTTACACCTGGATCCCGAGGCGCCCGTAAGCGCCGACGAGGTGCGTCGTGCGATCGACACGCTGCGCGCGGATCATGGCATCGACTACGCGCGCGGCAAAAAGAGCAAGCGCTTGGATTTGGATCACACGCTCGTTGGCTATGAGCTCACGGCGGGGGAGCGCCCGGACCATTTGGTTCTCATGCTCGACACCCATGCCGACAACGAGGGCTCTATGCGTCCGGAAATTTTGCTTTCTGCTGCTGATGTTTTGTTGCAGGGCTTGACCCCGGGCGTGGATGCACCTATTGTTTCCACCGGTATGCAAGACCTCGTGACCATCTGCTCCTACGATGTCGAGCGTCAGAATCAAGCATGCGAGGACGACGAGGGCCGACTCGTCAGCCCCATACCTGTGCGAACTTGTGGATTTGCTCCACATACTCGTTGACGGGGGTATTTTCGCCTGCTACTATATTCGGCTGTTGCACTAACTGATGCATGAAGGGCAAGTAAACATGTACGCAATCGTTAACACGGGCGGCAAGCAGTACAAGGTCGCCACCGACGATGTCATCACCGTCGAGAAGATCGAGGGCAATGAGGGCGACAAGGTCACCCTGCCGGTTATCTTCCTCAACGATGGTAAGAAGATCGTCACCGATCCCGACAAGCTGGCCAAGGCCAAGGTTACCGCTCAGATCGTTGAGCAGTTCAAGGGCGAGAAGCAGCTGGTCTTCAAGTTCCACAAGCGTAAGCGCTATCGTCGTCTGAAGGGTCACCGTCAGCAGCTCACCAAGCTGAAGATCGTGAAGGTCCAGGCTACGTCCCGCGCCAAGAAGGCTGTCAAGGCAGAGGCCGAGGCTGTTGCCGAGGCTCCCGTCGCCGAGTAGATTACACTCGTAACGAAAGAGTAGGTATACACAATGGCACACAAAAAAGGACTCGGTTCCTCCCGTAATGGCCGTGACTCCCGCGGTCAGCGCCTTGGCACGAAGCGCTATGCCGGCCAGACGGTAACCACGGGCACGATTCTCGTCCGTCAGCACGGCACGCACATCCACCCGGGTGAGAACGTTGGCCGTGGTAAGGACGACACGCTGTTCGCGCTGGTCGACGGTACCGTTGAGTTCCACAAGGGTATCAAGCACAGGGTCAGCGTACGCCCGCTCGCGAACGCGTAATTCACCCTTCATAGAGCACATATGTGGGAGGCACTTGAGTTTTAGGATTCAAGGGTCTCCCTCTTTTTTGTAGGAGGCGATTCTGTTGTCACAGTTCACCGATATCAGCCGCATTAACGTGTGCGGCGGCGACGGCGGAGCCGGATGCATGTCGTTTAGGCGCGAGGCATTTGTCCCCAAGGGCGGCCCCGATGGCGGCGACGGCGGTCGTGGCGGCAATGTCGTCATCCAGGCCGATGCTCAGCTGTCTTCGCTGATCGATTACCGCTTTAAGCATCACTTCCGCGCCGAGCGCGGCACGCACGGGCAGGGTGCCCGTCGTAACGGTAAGAGCGGCGAGGACCTGATTCTCAAGGTCCCTATGGGTACCGTGGTGCGCGAGCTCGATCCCGAGACGCAGACCCCGATGTTCGAGATTGCCGACCTGGTGCACGACGGCGAGCGCGTCGTCGTGGCGCCCGGCGGTGCCGGCGGTCTGGGCAACACACACTTTGTGACGTCGGTGCGTCGCGCTCCGGCCTTTGCCCAGCTCGGCGAGCCTGCCGAGGAACACTGGATCGAGCTCGAGATGAAGCTTATGGCCGATGCCGCGCTTGTGGGCTTTCCCTCGGTGGGTAAGTCATCGCTCATTGCGCGCATGAGTGCCGCCCGCCCCAAGATTGCTGACTACCCGTTTACCACGCTCGTGCCGAACCTCGGCATGGTGCGTGCCGGCGAATATTCTTACGTCGTTGCCGACGTCCCCGGTCTCATCGAGGGCGCGAGCGAGGGCAAGGGCCTGGGTCACCAGTTCCTGCGCCACATTGAGCGTACGGCACTCATCATGCACGTCGTCGATATGACGGGTGGTTTTGAGGATCGCGATCCGGTCGAGGACTATCGCATCATCAACCGCGAGCTCGAGCAGTATGGCGCCGAGCTTTCGGAGCGTCCGCAGATCGTCGTTGCCAACAAGTGTGATGCGCCGGGCACGGCCGACAAGATTGCCGACCTTAAGCGTGCGGCGCTCGACGATGGCCATATGTTCTTTGCCGTGTCTGCTGTTACGGGCGCCGGCCTCAACACGCTGATGCTTGCCGTGGGCGAGCAGGTGGCTAAGCTTCGCGCCGAGCTGGCGGTCTCTGATGAGCCGGTCGATCTGCGCGACGAGGAGTGGGAGCGTCGCCGCCTGCAGCGCGAGAAGCGTTTCCGCATTGTCCAGGAAGAGCCCGGTGCCTTCCGCGTGGTCGGTCGTGCCATCGAGCGCATGGTCATCCAGACCGACTGGGAAAACGA
>USDE01000251.1 GCA_900553345.1 uncultured Collinsella sp. | reverse complement strand
TGTGAGCGCCACGGCGTGTCGCCCCTGATCGAGGTCGATGGCGGTATCTCTTCCAAGAACATCGCCGAGGTCGTCAAGGCCGGCGCCAACGTGCTCGTAGCCGGCTCCGCCGTATTTAAGTCCGAAGATCCCGCCGCCGAGGTTGCACTGCTGCAGAAGCTGGGCAACGAGGCCGCACAGGAGGCATAAACCCTTATGACCGCAGGTCAAAACCGCATACCCGTGAATCTTGACTATGCCGCCTCGACGCCCATGCGCGCCGAGGCGCTCCTTGCGCAGCGCGAGTACGACGACAGCGAGCTTGCCGGCGTCAACCCCAACTCGCTACATTCGCTCGGACGCAAGGCCGCCGCACGCCTGGAAGTCGCCCGTCGCAAGATCGCCCGTAGCTTTGGCACACGCGTTCGCCCGTCCGAGATCATCCTTACCAACGGCGGTACCGAGGCCAACCAGCTGGCACTGCTCGGTCTTGCCGAGGGCGCTCGTCAACGTGATCGCAAGCGCGATCGCGTCATCGTTTCGGCCATCGAGCACGATTCGATTCTGGACAACCTACCGCTGCTGCGCACCGCCGACTTTACCGTCGACCTGGTGCAGCCCTGCCGCGCGGGCTACATAGAGCCCGCCACGCTTGTCGAGCTGCTCGGCGACGACGTTGCGCTCGTGAGCATTATGGTCGCCAACAACGAGACCGGCGTGGTGCAGCCCATCCGCGAGCTGGCCGCCGCCGCACATACTGCCGGTGCCTTGTTTCATACCGATGCCATCCAGGGCTACTTGCATATTCCGCTCGATGTCACCGAGCTGGGTGTCGATGCTATGACCGTTGCCGCGCACAAGATCGGCGGCCCTGTGGCGTCCGGCGCGCTCTACCTTAAGAACCGCACGCCGCTGCGTCCGCGCATCTTTGGCGGTGGACAGGAAGCCGGCCGTCGCGCCGGTACGCAGGATCTGCGCACGCAGCTGGCTTTTGCCGCCGCCGCCTCCGCACTGACGCCCAACGTGGCCCAGGAGCGCGAGACGCTGCAGGCCCTGTCCGATAAGCTCTACGCCACGCTTACGGCCCATCCTCGCATTCACGCCACGATGGGCGACTACGCGCAGGCCGATCGTCTGCCGGGTATGGTTTCGATCTACGTCGACGGCATGGACTCCGAGGAGCTCATCATCAAGCTCGATGCCGCCGGTTTTGAGGTTTCGGCCGGATCGGCTTGCTCGAGCGGCAACATGGACCCGAGCCACGTGCTCAGCGCCATGGGCATTGGTCGCGAGCAGGCGTTGGGGTCGCTGCGCATCTCGTTTGATGACCGCGTGAACCCTGCCGACCTGGACGACTTTGCCCAGACACTGCTTTCGATCGTAGGTGCCGCATGATCGTCTCCGAGCTTGAACGTGCGCTGCTGGCGCGCTACCCCAAGGCGGACGCCGAGGGCTGGGATCATGTTGGGCTATCTGTGGGAGATCCCGCTGCCGAGATCCGCGGTGTTGCCTGCGCGCTCGACGCGACCGAGGCCAACGTACGCCGCGCTCTCGAGGCCGGCGCCAACGTGCTGCTGACGCATCATCCCATCTATATCAAGGCACCCGAGGCCTTTTGTCCGGCCGATTCTAAGCGTCCCCAGTGCAGCGCTGCACTGTACGAGGCGGCTCGTTGCGGCGTGAGCATTATCTCGCTTCACACCAACCTGGACCGCTCGCACGAAGCGCGCGTTCGCTTGAGTGAGTTGCTGGTCGCCGAGCCCATGAGCTCGCTGGAGCATGTGGACGAGCCTGAGCTCACCGGTCTGGGCGCACTCGCGACCCTCCACGACGCCTGCAACCTGCGCAATCTCGCCAACCGTGCCGCCACGGCCTTTGGCAGCGATCCGCGCGTATGGGGCGAAGCCGAGCACCTGTGCCGCACCGTCGCCATTTTGGGCGGCTCCCTGGGCGACTTTGGAGAGCTCGCCATCGCCGCAGGCGCAGATGTTGTCGTGACGGGTGAGGCGGGCTACCACGTGGCGCAGGACCTTGCCTTGCGTGGCCTGAGCGTGATTCTGCTCGGGCACGACCGCTCCGAAGAGCCGTTCGTGGATATCTTGATGAACTCTGCAGTTGACGCTGGGGTCGACCCCCGTCATGCGATTAAAATACTGAACCCTTGCCAATGGTGGACTGTGACAAAAGGAGAGAACTTATGAGCGCCGGCGCTACGCTACTCAAGCTGCAACAGATCGATTTGGAGCTCGCCCGTAACAAGAGCGAACTTGCCAATATGCCGGAGCTCAAGGAGCTCGCCTCAAAGCGTAAGACCTATGTGAAGCTCAAGTCCGAGATGACAAAGCTCTACGCCCAGCGCAAAGATCTGGACATTGAGCTCGACGACCTCAACACCACCGAGATCCAGACTAACAACGCCATCGAGGCTGCCAAGAAGCGTCACGTCGACGGTTCTGATTACCGCGAGGTGCAGGACCTGGAGAATGAGCTTGCCACCCTGGCCAAGCGTCTGGACAAGATCGAGCACACCCGCAAGGACGTCATCGTCGCCCATAAGGAAGCGCTCGACCGCGAGGCCCGCGCGCAGGCCATCATCGCCAAGTTCGAGGAGGGCGTGAAGGCTGACACCAAGGCCGCACGAGCCAAGGCCGCCGACCTGCAGGCCCAGATTGATGCCGCCACCAAGGAGCGCACCGCGCTGGCTGCCACGCTGCCGACTGACGTGCTCACCGATTACGAGCGCCTGCTCAAGCAGTTCCGCGGCCTGGCCGTCGAGACCATTCAGGGCAACATCCCCACGGTCTGCCATACCGCGCTGCAGGCATCGTCCATGAGCGACCTAAACCACGACGGTAGTGAGATTACGCACTGCCCGTATTGCCACCGCCTGCTCGTGCTCCCCAGCAAGGAAGCTTAAATGATGACGGCGGCACCCAACAATTCAATGCAACTTGAGGGAAAAACGATCCTGCTGGGCATTA
>USDE01000250.1 GCA_900553345.1 uncultured Collinsella sp. | reverse complement strand
CATGCACATACCTGTCCGAGCTGCGGCGGTCGCGGCCACATCGATGTCGACCTGTCCTTTCTGTTTGGTGCCGGCACGTTCCAGTCGGTCTGCCCTGAGTGCGGTGGCTCCGGTAAGGTCGTCGCCGACCCCTGCCCCGATTGCGGCGGCAGCGGGCGAACCCGTGTGACCTCCGAGCAGACGATTGAGTTTCCCGCCGGCACGCACGATGGCGACGAGGTTCGTATTGGCGGCATGGGTCACGCCGGCACCAACGGCGCCTCTGGCGGTGATTTGGTCGGTCGCGCCCATGTTGAGGCCGAGCGCCTGGAAGGCAAGGCCCGTACCGGTTTTTATCTGATGGGCATCGTGGCGCCGTTTTTGGCGCTATCGGCCATATCGGGCGTATTCTCGGCCTTTGCCGTGATGTGCTTTATTCCGTTTGCCATGGGCCTGTTCATGGTGCTCTCGGACGGCGTGCTGCACCGCAGCCTGCTGTGGTGGAAGCGCGGCGCGATGCAGTTTGCCAACGGTTTTGCCAACGGATTTATGTTTGCGCTCGTGTCGGTTTGGTTTGCGAGCTGCTCGCAACGTGCCATGCTTTCACCCTACGCAATGCAATAACATCAAACCCTCTGTTTGCGGCCGGCCCAGCTTGGGTATAGGACGCACTGTGACAATAATGAAAGTCGGAAGGATTCGGTCGTGTCGGAAAATAGGGATTACTACGAGGTGCTTGGCGTCGACAAGGATGCCGACGCGCGGACGATTAAGCGCGCGTTTCTAAAGAAGGCCCGTACCGTACACCCGGACGTTTCGGACGACCCCGAGGCCGAGGCCAAGTTCAAAGAACTCAACGAGGCATATTCCGTTCTTTCCGATGAGCAGAAGCGTGCTAACTACGACCGTTACGGCACTGCCGACGGCCCTGGTGGTTCGGGCTACGTCGACATTAACGATATCTTTGGCGGCATGGGCATGGACGACCTCTTCTCGTCGTTCTTTGGCGGCGGTGCCGGCGGTGGCGCCCGAAATCGCCGTGAGCGTCGTCGCGGCCGCGACATGGCCATCTCCCTTTCGGTGACGCTCGAGGAGGCGGCACTCGGGTGCAAAAAGACGATCAGCTATGACCGCCTTGCCCCCTGCGAGGATTGCAACGGCTCCGGTAGGGCCGAGGGTGCACAGGAAAAGCAGTGCAGCCGCTGCCACGGCACGGGCTATGTGACGACGGTCCAGCGTTCGTTCCTGGGCCAGGTTCAGTCCTCCTCGCCTTGTCCCGACTGCCACGGCGACGGCACGGTCATCGATCATCCCTGCGAGACCTGCGACGGTCAGGGCCGCACGCCTTCGCACGAAAAGATCGACATCGATATTCCCGCCGGCGTTTCGACCGGTCGCCAGCTGCGCGTGGGCGGCTTTGGCGAGGCTGGCCTTCGCGGCGAGCCCTCGGGCGACCTGATCGTCAACGTGCGCGTCGCCGACCACGAGCGTTTTAAGCGCAACGGTGACGACCTGTACCTCGTGAGCGATATCTCGATTGCGCAGGCTGCGCTCGGTTGCGAGATCGAGGTCGAGGGCATTATGCCCGACGAGGTCGTCAAGGTGTCGGTTCCTGCCGGCACACAGTACGGTGACACCGTGAGCGTCAACAATTACGGCATGCCGCGTATCGGCGGCGGCGGTTCGCGTGGCCGCCTGGTCGTGCAGCTGCGCGTGGTCGTTCCCACGAACCTTTCCAACAAGCAGCGCGAGCTGCTTCGCGCTTTTGCCGACGAGATGGGCGATGACGTCGCATCCGGTAAGAAATCCGTGACCGATCGCATTAAGAGCGCTCTCGACGATATCCTCGATTAAGGAGCCCGCGTGCTCGCACCTCATATCTCTGTCGTCAACCTCGGCTGCCGTGTTAACCGGGTTGAGTCCGACCGTATCACTGCCGATCTAATGCGCCTGGGCTTTGCGATGGTGGAGCCTCAGGATGCTGAGCTGATCGTCATTAACACCTGTGCCGTTACGGGCGAGGCCGAGGCCAAGACCCGTAAGGCCGTTCGCCATGCGCTGGCCTATCCAAACGAGCCCTATGTGGTCGTGACCGGATGCGTGGTCAATCTGCATCCCGAGGAGCTGCTGGAGCTTTCGGACCGCGTGATCGCCGAGCCGTCCAAGATCGATGTCGCCGAACGCGTCTGTGAGGTGCTGGGCGTTGAGTCCGATGACGTTCCCGCCTGCAGCGACGGCGAGGTGGTCGACGCACTCGGTCGCTCGCGTCTGGGGGTGAAGATCCAGGACGGCTGCAACCATCGTTGCACCTATTGCATTGTGTGGAAGGCCCGCGGCCCCGAGCGCTCCGTGCCGGTCGAGTCCGTGCTCGAGCAGGTTCGCGAGGCCCAGGAGGCCGGCGTGCCCGAGGTGGTGCTGACGGGTGTGAACCTGGGAGCCTACGATGGCAAGAGCGCGACTGATGAACACGTCGAGATCGATGAGCTGCTCGAGGCGATCATGGAGCGCACGTCCATTCCGCATGTGCGCATTTCCTCGGTCGAGCCCATGGATATCTCCGAGTCCCTGCTTAAGGTCATGGCGCGCTATCCGAAGCGCATCGCCCCGTTTTTACACCTGCCCGTGCAGTCCGGCTGCACCAGGACACTGCATCGCATGGGCCGTCCCTATAGCGCCGAGGCCTTCGAGGAGACGGTGCGCATGATTCGCGCCAACTTGCCTCAGGTGTCCCTTTCGTGCGATGTCATCGTCGGTTTTCCCGGTGAGACGGACGAAGAGTTTGAGGAGTCGCTGGCTCTGTGCCGCCGCGTGGGCTTTTCGCGTATGCACGTGTTCCGCTACAGCAAGCGTCCCGGTACCCTTGCTGCCGATATGCCCGACCAGGTGCCGCCCGAGGTTATGGCCGAGCGCAGCCGTCGTATGCGAACCGCGGCGCAGGAGCTTGCCATTGCCGACGCTCGCCGTCGCTTGGGCACCGTCGAGCGTGCCGT
>USDE01000249.1 GCA_900553345.1 uncultured Collinsella sp. | reverse complement strand
CCTTCACGCCGGCTCGGGTAAGCTGGCGAATATAGCGCGACGTCTTAAGGTCGGAGCCGGTAACGACATAGCCGCGTTCGTGAAGGACGAGGGCGATGCCGCTCATGCCGGCGCCACCGATACCGATAAAATGGGCGCTCTTGAAATCGGGCGCGGAGGTTGCAGTCTGGGAATCAGCCATGTGCTCGTGTACTCCTTGCGTAAACACTGCCTGTAACCCGTCTACTGTACCGCACCTACCGCATCCGCGCGAGGGCGACCCGCGATATCCCGTCTAACTAACGCAATCCTTCTACCGCGTCTGCCAAAAGGACGGCAGCGCGGTCCTGGGCCAAACCGCGAGCCGCCTGACGCATGGCATCGCGCGCCTGCGCATCATCGATAAGATGCAGCAGCTCATCGGCAAACGCCCGGGTGTCGATATCGGCATCGGCGCAGAGCACGCCAGCACCGGCATCGACCAGATAGCGGGCATTGGTGGTCTGATGATCGGCCGTCGCATGCGGATACGGCACCAGTACCGAAGGTGTGGCAAGGGCCGCGATCTCGGCAACGCTCGAAGCGCCCGAGCGCGAGAGGACCAAATCGGCCGCGGCCAGCATATCGCCCATATTGTCGATGTAGGGCTGGACGCGATACCGCTTCGCCTCCTCGGGCATCAGGGCAAGAGCACGCTCGGTGTCCTCGAAGCCATCGGCGCCCGTCGAATGCAAAACATAGAGATTATCGCGCGAGAGCAACTCGTTTTTAAGCGAAGCCACGCGCTCATTAAGATGTTGAGCACCAAGTGAGCCGCCAAAAACCAGCAGGAGTGTGGCGTCCTCAGGCACGTCGAGAGCCCTGCGACCGCGAACCCGATCCCCCTCGATCACAGAACGGCGCACGGGGTTGCCGGTCATGAGCACATGGTCAGGATCGCCCTCACGCTCAAACACGGAACGTGCTGCCGGCACCGAGATGCAAACGCGGGCGGCATGCGAACTCATCATCTTGTTAGCAAGGCCCGGAACGGAGTTCTGTTCATGCAGCAGATACGGAATGCCCGCGTCTTTGCACCAGCCCAGAAGCGGGACCTCGACATAGGCGCCAAAACCTATAGCGACATCGGGCTTGCAGGCTTTAGAAAAATGGCTGCCGAGCGCGCGCTTCGCCTTATAGACACGCCACAGCGAGCTCAATGCCGTCCAAGGGCGAGAGCGGTCGAAGCCCGTAACCGTAATCGGCACAAAATCGAACCCTGCCTCGGGAACCAGACGACCCTCGAGCTTATGCGACTGACCCACAAACACAACGTGGTGGCCACGGTCACGTAGCTCCTCGGCCAAGGCAAGTGCGGGGTTGATATGTCCCGCCGTGCCGCCGGCTGCGATAGCAACGGTCATCTTATCGGTCATGGTAGTCCCTTCGTACGCGCGGCCCCTGGTCGTCGGTGCGCAAGCGCGCCGACGGGTCCGAATTCAAGTCGATCCGATTATATCCGCCACCCGTATTGCGCGGCGTCGGTCGTTGCGGGCGACTCTGCGGCACCGAGCGCGGACGAGCATCCGACTCCGAAGCAAAACCGTTCAAGACGGTAAAACCGCCACGCGACGAGCGCTCCCCACGCGTATGGGGAACACCGGCAGTGCTCTCGTCCATAACGGCAAAGCTATCGCGACGACGATCGTATTCATCGCGTCGAGCGCTCTCGTGCGACACGCGCAAAACAAGCCCGGCGAGCATGAGCGACACGATAATCGACGAGCCGCCATAGCTGATAAACGGCAGCGGCTTACCCGTCATAGGAAACACGTTGAGAATACCCAGCGCGTTGATCAAAAACTGCACCGCGAGGATAACCGCAGAGCCCGAAGCCATGAGCGCCCCGCGACGATCGGCGGCCTGCTCGGCAATTCGAAACGCCGAGTAGATCAGCATCGCAAACACCAAGAAAAACAGCAGCGTCCCCAAAAAGCCAACCTCCTCGCCAATGATGGCCAGGATGTAGTCGTTGTGAGCCTCGGGCAAATACGAGTACTTCATGGTTGAGTTGCCGATACCGCGGCCGAACAGTCCGCCCGAAGCAAACGCCATAATGGCGAGCGTTGCCTGATACCCGTCTCCATATTCATCTGCCCAAGGGTTCAAGAGAACCTGAATGCGCACCATACGGTACGGCTCGACGACAAGAGCGATCACGATGATGACGGCGCCAGCAAGAATCGCACCGATAATGTATTTTGGGTCAAGGCCGGCAAAGAGCGCCATGCACATGATCGTCAACAGAATAATCAGGATGGTGCCAAAGTCGGGCTGAATAAAAATCAAGACGAGCGATATGCCCAAATATAAGCCCATGCCCTTAAGGAACTCATTGATGTTACCGCCGGGCGAAAACACGCGATCGAGCATGATGGCAGAATAGGCAATGGCAAACGGCTTGAGAAACTCCGATGGCTGAAACTGAATGCCGGCAATGCTCAGCCAACGCGTAGCGCCACGGCTGCCGCTACCAAAGAGGAACACCGCAAGCAGCAAGATCATCATAGCGATAAGGGCAAGTTTAAGCGCCCCTTCGCCAAACCAGCTATCGGGTGCAACGCGCGCGATGAACTCGAGGGCAGCAACACCGACGACAGTGAACATAAACTGCCGGAACAAAAAGTAGGTCGCGGAGTCGTTCTCGTGAAGCGCCTCGACTGAAGAAGCCGAGTACACCATAAGCAGGCCAAAACAGACCAGCGAGAACAGGCAGGTCAAAAAGACCAGGCGGGGTCGCATGATACGTGCGGGGACGCCGGCGATATAACGTTCGCCGATGCCCTGTGTGCGACGACCGGCGCGCGGCGTGATGCACTGCGAGGAAGCACGGTCCGAGTCGGGCCTCCTCATATTCTGTCGGGGGCTCTCCTCTCTCACCGGCAACCCCTATTCCATTTGCGTATTGGACGCAGCGGCAAGCTGGGCCACATAGTCCTTAAACACGCGACCGC
>USDE01000248.1 GCA_900553345.1 uncultured Collinsella sp. | reverse complement strand
CGGAAGTCCGGCCTCGACCCATGCCTCGTAGGCCCTCCTTATGGGCTTGAGCTCCTCTGCATCCTCGCCGGGGAGAGCGCCTCGCGCACGGGCATCCCAAGCGACGCGAGGTGCCTGGTGAGGCCCGCCCCGTAGGACGACGTCCCCTCCATCGCGACGCAGGCCGGCTCCCCGGCCGCCGCGATCGCCCCGGCGAGCGCCTCGTAGCCCGCCGCGTCGGCGGGGAACCGGCGGGACAGGACCTTGCGGCCCCTCCAGTCCAGGACGCACAGCCAGTGCGAGTCGGCGTGGGTGTCGACCCCGCAGAAGACCGGCCCGCGGGCGCCGGGTGTCGATTCGGCTCTCATGTCTCGCTCCGTTCTTTCCGTGCTCGCCTGGACCGGGCAGACGGCACACTGACGGGGCGCGATAGAATGCGGTTGTTCGGGTCCGCGGTATCGCTCCATGCTCCTATTAGGTCATGCGGCGGTCTCGGCTCGCCGCGGCCCGCGCGGGACATGTCAGGAAACGAGGGCAGCCCCATGGGCGCCAGCGGAATGTGGGGTCACCGCGCGGTCCGCATCTGATGGTGTCGACGTCAATGGTATACGGGTGCACCATCGACGTCTTCAATACAGAAGATATCAGTGCGGAATGTTCCGGAGAGAAACCCCCGTCACGCCCCCGGATTCCCGGTGGGAGTTCTAGACCTTGTCGGCCTTAGTACATACCGCCGCCCTGCTGACCAGCGGTGGCAGCAGCGATAGCGTCCTCAAGCTGAGTGTTCTTGGGCACATCGGAGACAGTAGCCTCGGTGATGAGGATCAGGCTGGCGACGGAAGCAGCGTTCTGCAGGGTGACGCGGCTGACCTTGACGGGGTCGAGGACGCCCATCTCGATCATGTCGCCCCACTCGCCGTTGGCAGAGTTGAGACCCTGGCCGGCGGGCAGTTCGGCAACCTTGTCGACCACGACAGCGCCCTCAAAGCCAGCGTTCTTGGCGATGGTAGCGACCGGAGCGGTCAGAGCCTTCTTGACGATATCGACGCCGATCTTCTCCTCGGGGTCGTCGATCTCGACAGCGTCGAGCGCAGGAGCAGCGTCCATGAAGGCGACGCCGCCGCCAGCGACAATGCCCTCCTCGACAGCAGCGCGGGTAGCCTGCAGGGCGTCCTCGACGCGATGCTTGATCTCCTTGAGCTCGGACTCGGTAGCAGCGCCGACCTTGATGACGGCAACGCCACCGGAGAGCTTGGCCAGGCGCTCCTGGAGCTTCTCGCGGTCGAAGTCAGAGGTGGTGTTCTCCATCTCGCCCTTGATCTGAGCGATACGGGCGTCGATGGCCTCCTTGGAGCCAGCGCCGCCGACGACGACGGTGTTGTCCTTGGAGATGGTGACAGACTTAGCGGTACCGAGCATATCGGCGGTGATGTCAGCGACCTTCACGCCCAGCTCGTCCAGAGCGGCCTGGCCACCGGTGAGGACGGCGATGTCCTCGAGGATGCGCTTGCGGCGATCGCCGTAGCCCGGAGCCTTGACGGCGCAGACGTTGAGGGCGCCACGGATCTTGTTGAGGACGAGGGTGGGCAGGGCCTCGCCGTCGATGTCCTCAGCGATGATGAGCAGGCCACGGCCGGCGCGCTGGACAGCCTCGAGAACGGGCATGATGTCCTGGACGCTGGAGATCTTCTGGTCGGTGATGAGGATGTACGGATCCTTCATCACGGCCTCCATGCGGTCGTTGTCCGTGACGAAGTAAGCGGAGACGTAGCCCTTGTCGAACTGCATGCCCTCGACGGTGTCGATGGTGATATCGAACGTCTGGGAATCCTCGACGGTGATGACGCCGTCCTTGCCCACGACCTCCATGGCCTCAGCGATCTTCTCGCCGACCTCGGGGTCACCGGCAGAGATGGTACCGACGGAAGCAATCTGCTCCTTGGTCTCGACCGGCTTGGCCTGCTTCTTCATCTCGGCGACGGCGGCGTTGACGGCCTTGTCGATGCCGCGACGGATGGCCAGCGGGTTGGCGCCAGCAGCGACGTTGCGCAGACCGTCGTTGACGATGGCCTGAGCGAGCAGGGTTGCGGTGGTGGTACCGTCACCCACGGTGTCGTTGGTCTTGGTGGCGACCTCCTTCACCAGCTGGGCGCCCATGTTCTCGATGTTGTCCTCGAGCTCGATCTCCTTAGCGACGGAAACGCCGTCGTTGGTGATGGTCGGGGCACCGAACGTGCGCTGCAACGCAACGTAGCGGCCCTTGGGGCCCATGGTGACGGTAACGGCGTCGGCCAGAGTGTTGACGCCCTTTGCGAGCTTAGCGCGGGCATCGGTGTTGAACGTAATGTTCTTTGCCATGGTGAGTAATCCTCCAAAAGAAATGTGACTCGCGTCGCCGCTTCCGAGTCCTATGCAGCGACCGCGTTCAAAAACGAATCAGAGAGTCTGACGAGACTAGGCCTCAACGACGGCGTAGATGTCGTCGGCACGCATCAGCAGATACTTCTCGCCGTCGACCTTGACCTCGTTGCCACCGAACTTGCCGTAGATGACAACGTCGCCGACCCGAACGTCCATGGGGATGCGCTCACCCTTGTCGTTGACCTTGCCGGCGCCAACGGCAACGATGGTGCCGCGCTGCGGCTTCTCCTGAGCGTTGCTGGCGATATACAGACCAGAAGCGGTCTTCTGCTCGGCCTCGTCGGGCTTGACCAGAACACGATCTGCAAGCGGCTTCAAAGACGACATGCTTGTCTCCTCCTTTTTGGGCCGCGTGGTTATGCCACGCGAATTAACCCTTTTTGTTTGCGTACGCGTTGAATGGTACCCACGAATGGCGGGTTATACAACACGGAGTCAAAAAATCTCATTTTTTGGCACTTAGATTTTCTGAATGCCGGGGGATAACTTAGCGATGGCTCCCGGGGCGGACCGGAGGGCATGAAGTTTGCTGCTCTACAGTCCTGCGCAAGACGGAAAGCACATTAAGTGCTTTCCT
>USDE01000247.1 GCA_900553345.1 uncultured Collinsella sp. | reverse complement strand
TTTCAGTGCATCGGCGATCTCCTGTACGGCGAACGGATTAACCGTTGTACGGGCTCCGATCCACAACACGTCGATCCCTGCTTTCAATGCTTCGAAAACATGGTCTTTCGTTGCCACTTCGGTAGCCACATACATACCTGTTTCCTTTTTTACCCGTTTCAACCATTGCAAGCCTTCTGCACCAATTCCTTCGAATCCACCCGGTTTGGTACGAGGTTTCCAGATTCCTGCGCGGAACAACTTGATGCCTTTGTCTGCGATTCCTCTGGCCGTTTCCATTACTTGCTCTTCTGTCTCAGCGCTACACGGACCGGCGATTACAATAGGACGTTGCGGGTCTATACCGGGTAACATGATTGATTCTAATTCCATTTCCATGACTGTATGATGATTTGTAATTTATGATTTATAGTTTATGATTTATGATTTGAGAATATGATAGATGGCGGACAGAGAACGAGAACCTTATTCGCCCCATTTGGATAGATCTTTGGGCCCCTTGAATGGCTGCGAGGATTGTCCGCATGAGGGCCTATGGTTATCGAGAACACAGATTGCGCGACGGCGCCGCAAGACAGGGGCAAGCCCTGCCGGGCATCGTTTGGCCCTGAAGCGCAATGAGGCTACGATGCGAAAGAGGCAAGAGGATGAAGATCATCAAGCGCAGCGGCACCGAGGTTACCTTTGACATCGATAAGATCGTCAATGCGATCCGCGCCGCAAACTTGGAGGTCGAGGAAGGCTCTCGCCTTACCGACCGCCAGGTGATCTATGCGGCACAAAACGTCGCCGAGGCATGTGAGAAGGCCGGCCACACCGTATCGGTCGAGGAGATCCAGGATCTGGTCGAGGACGAGATTATGCGTCTCGACTGCTACGAGGTCGCTCGCCACTACATCATCTACCGCTATGTTCAGAGCCTGAAGCGCCAAAAGAACACGACCGATGACAAGATCCTGTCGCTGATTGAGTGCAATAACGAAGAGGTCAAGCAGGAGAACTCCAACAAGAACCCGACCGTCAACTCCGTCCAGCGCGACTACATGGCCGGCGAGATTTCCAAGGACCTGACGCAGCGCGTGCTGCTGCCCCAGGAGATCGTGGATGCCCACAACGAGGGCCTGATTCACTTCCACGATTCGGACTACTTTGCCCAGCACATGCATAACTGTGACCTGGTGAACCTGGAGGATATGCTCCAGAACGGCACCGTTATCTCGGGCACGCTGATCGAGAAGCCGCACAGCTTCTCGACTGCTTGCAATATCGCGACGCAGATTATCGCCCAGGTCGCCTCTTCCCAGTATGGCGGCCAGTCGATTTCGCTGACCCACCTGGCTCCGTTTGTCGAGGTGAGCCGTCAGAAGATTCGCGGCGAGGTTGCCCGCGAGCTCGAGGAGCTTGGCGTCTCTGCGTCTGCCGAGAAGGTCCGTGAGGTCGTTGAGGACCGTCTGCGTGACGAGATCCGTCGCGGCGTCCAGACGATTCAGTATCAGGTCGTGACCCTTATGACCACGAATGGCCAGGCGCCGTTCGTGACGGTCTTTATGTATCTCAACGAGGCCCGTACGCCTCAGGAGAAGCACGACCTTGCCATGATCGTGGAGGAGACGCTTCGCCAGCGCTACGAGGGCGTTAAGAACGAGGCTGGCGTGTGGATTACCCCGGCATTCCCCAAGCTTATCTACGTGCTCGAGGACGATAACGTTCACGAGAATTCCCCGTACTTCTACCTGACCCAGCTGGCTGCCAAGTGCACCGCCAAGCGCATGGTGCCCGACTACATCTCTGAGAAGAAGATGCGTGAGCTCAAGCTGTCTAAGGGTGAGACCGCCGGCAATGGCGATTGCTACACCTGCATGGGTTGCCGCAGCTTCCTGACGCCCGACCGTTCGGGCAACGGCTTTAACAATGTTGCCAACGCGCTGAACTATGACCCGACCAAACCTAAGTACTATGGCCGCTTTAACCAGGGTGTTGTGACCATCAACCTGCCCGATGTCGCACTGAGCTCGCATCAGGACATGGACAAGTTCTGGAAGATCTTCGACGAGCGCCTTGAGCTGTGCCATCGTGCCCTGCTGTGCCGTCATGAGCGCCTGATGGGCACGCTTTCGGATGCCGCACCGATTCTGTGGCAGTACGGCGCCCTGGCGCGCCTTAAGAAGGGCGAGACGATCGACAAACTGCTCGTGGGCGGCTATTCCACCATCAGCCTGGGGTATGCCGGTCTGTATGAGTGCGTCAAGTACATGACGGGCCACAGCCACACCGAGAAGGAAGGCACGCCGTTTGCCATGGCCGTCATGCAGCACATGAACGACAAATGCGCCGAGTGGAAGGCCGAAAGCGATATCGACTTCTCACTGTACGGCACCCCGCTTGAGTCGACGACCTACAAGTTCGCCAAGTGCCTGCAGCGCCGTTTTGGCATTATTCCGGGTGTGACGGACAAGGGCTACATTACCAACAGCTACCACGTCCATGTGTCCGAGGAGATTGATGCTTTCGATAAGCTCAAGTTTGAGGGCATGTTCCAGCAGCTTTCGCCGGGCGGTGCCATCTCCTACGTCGAGGTTCCCAACATGCAGGACAACCTTAAGGCTGTCATTCGCGTGATGCAGTACATCTACGACAACATCATGTATGCCGAGCTCAACACCAAGAGCGATTACTGCCAGGTGTGCGGCTATGACGGCGAGATCAAGATTGTCGAGGATGACGGCAAGCTGGTGTGGGAGTGCCCCAACTGCGGCAACCGCGATCAGGAGAAGATGAATGTCGCCCGTCGTACGTGCGGCTACATCGGTACTCAATTCTGGAACCAGGGTCGAACCGAGGAGATCCGCGACCGCGTGCTGCATCTCTAATACCGCTCCGGGGCTGAACCGAGAGGGCCGCTTGGGCATTTGCTCGCTATTTCGGACAGTCCTGCGCAAGACGAAGGCCACATTAAGTGGCCTTCTTTGCGTGCGGAACT
>USDE01000246.1 GCA_900553345.1 uncultured Collinsella sp. | reverse complement strand
TTGCTCTCCCCCGCCGGTCACGCATCTAAGAAACTCCTGGCAGGCTGAGCCGTGGGAGACGGCCAGCACGCAGTCGTGCCGGGATCGGGACATGATGCGGGACAGTGCCGCGACCATACGTGCGCGAAGCTCACTTTCCGACTCGCCACCAAAGGCAACCGGATAATCGCCCCAGGGTTGCGCCGGCATCTCACGGTTTGAAGTGCCCTCCAACGAACCCAAATGCCACTCGCGCAGTTCATCGACCAGCTCTATGGAACGGCCCTCGCCAACGATCAGCTCGGCCGTACACCGCGCCCGCCCCAACGGAGACGAATACACATGGTCAAAGGTCACGCCGCGGTCCTCGAACGCCGCACGCGTCGCCAGCGCTTGCTCGCGCCCGCGCGCCGTAAGCGGTGAATCGCGCCAGCCCTGCAAAATGTTCTTCACATTGAGCTCGGTCTGCCCATGCCGCACCAAATACAGATCGGCCACACGCCCTCCCCTCGCACCACCACAAAGGGGACAGGCACCTTTGTGGTGGTTTTGCCGCCGGATCGCGCCGCAACGACGCGCAACTACAGCAGCACGTCGGCAAGCGGACGCTTGGGCACGTGATGCACCTGCGCCTCATCGCGCCAGTAATTGATAGAGCCATCCGGGTTGGAGTCGATCGCATCGATCACCTGTGTCTCGGCCGGAACGCCAAACGCCATGATCAGCTTGAGCTCATACTTGTCGCTATCGAGCCTCATGGCAGCAATCGCGTGGGGCGTAAAGGCCTTGAACATGCATGCCGCCACCTCGGGCGTGGCGCTGCGAGCGGCGAGCATCATCGTCTGGGCGGCAATGCCGGTGTCGACCTCGGTGATGGGCGCGGCGGGCTTACCCGGAACAGCGCGCTCGGCAAGAATCGCGATGTAGCCGGTCGGGCGCTCGCCCTCATCGGGACCCGGCCAGTCCTTAAGCGCGCCGGCCCACGCGAGCTCATCAAATACGCGCGCGCAGTCCTCTGCACCGCTCACCACATGAAAGCGCAGGCGCTGAGCGTTGGCGCCGCAAGGGGCCAGGTGTGCCAGCTCCGCCAGCTCGAGCAAAAACTCGCGCGGTACGCGCATGGACTCGTCAAATCGGCGGCACGTGCGGGCGCGGCGGACCAGCGTGTCAAACGTGTCCAGGCCAAGCTTTTCGCAACCCTGCTTTGCCATCGACTCGGCGCTTACCGGCGCTGCGGGAACTGTTTCGTTCATAGGGACCCCTCAATAAAAGCCAATTGTCCTTAAGAAAATCTAACCTAAAACGTAGGCAATAACGAACAGAGCCGCAATGTTCTACACCTGTTGAATATCCCGCATCCAAACGGGAACAAAGATAACAATTCGGGAAGGTGAGGCTCCCATTCGCCCTTTCCGCCCCACGCGACGGCGCCCTTGGGCGATACTGGTTGCAAGAGCTACGGCTTACGCCGCACGGAAAGGAGACATCATGGGCATCTTTAAGAACGATGACAAGCAATCGAGCGCGTTTGGATTTGACGAGAAAAGCATGGCAGGCAAGGCCGTCAAGGCCGTGCGCTGGATTTACGCCATCACGGGCGTCTTAGCGCTCGTCGCCGGCATCGCACTGCTGTTTGCGCCCGCCAAGTCCCTCGTCTTCCTAACGACCGTCTTGGGCTTCTACTTTGTGATCACGGCCGCGATCAGGCTGTTTACCGCTGTTTTCGAGCCGCTGCTGCCCACCGGCTGGCGCGTTACGAGCATCATCTCCAACCTGCTCATCATTCTGGGCGGCGTCATAATCCTGCGCAACCAGGCCTTCTCGACCGCGACGCTCACCACGCTTGTAGTGGTCGTCGCCGGCTTTGGCTGGATCGTCGAGGGCGTCATGTCGATTCTGGAATCCGAGCTTTCCGCCAACCGCGCCCTCGCCATCCTGAGCGGCGCACTCTCCATCATCGCGGGCATGTTCGTGTTTATCTATCCGCTGTGGTCGGCCAAGATGCTCGTCATCTTTAGCGGTGCCGCGCTGCTGGTGTTTGGCGTGACGCTGATTATTCGCGCCATTCAATTTGGCAAACTGGTGCGCTAGATGCCAAAGACGCTTTTTATTGATGCCGACGCCTGCCCGGTCACGCGCGAGTCAATCGACTGTGCGCGGAGGGCGGGCGTCGCCGTAGTGATTGCCGGCAACAGCACGCAGAACCTGGAACGCCACATTCGCCGCGACGATCCGCGCGACGCCGAGCACGCGCGTCGGGGCTTTTGGGTCACGACGCTCGATGTGAGTGTGGGAACCGATAGCGCCGACTTTGCCATTATCGAGCGCCTGCAGGCTGGCGACGTGGTCGTGACGCAGGACATTGGCCTGGCGAGCATGGTGCTCGGACGCGATGCCGCCGCCATTGGCGTGCGCGGGCGCGTCTACGACAAGGCGACCATCGACATGCAACTGTTTATTCGCCACGAGGAAAAGAAGGTGTGCCGCGCCGGGGGACGCACCCGCGGGCCGGCAGCCTTCACCAGCGAGGACCGAGCCCGCTTTAAACGCAACCTCACCGAGTTGCTGCGCTAAACAAGGTAGATTTCTAGGCTTAGAGACCACAGGCGGAGAGAACGAGTCCCCAGCCGGCGCCGATGACGTACATCATGACCAGGAACACGGCGTTTTCGCGAGCGCTGCGGTTGGTGCGGAACAGGACTAGGTAGCCCACACCGGCGGAAATGAGCGTGCCGGCGAGCATCGGCGCCAGCTGCAGCGCGCCTTCGAGGTACAACTGCGTAATAACGACGCTGGCCGAGCAATTGGGAATCAGCCCGACAAGCGCCGAGCCCAGGACGGCGAGCGTCTCGTTGCCGCGCAGGAACTGCTCGATTGCGGACTCGCCAAAAGTCTCGAGGACGGCGACCAGAATCAGCGTCACCAGGAAAATAAATACCGACACCTGCACGGTGTGCGAGATCGCGCTGCGGATGATCGACAGAATGGGCGCGCCCTCGTGGGAGTGGCTGTGGTCGTGGTG
>USDE01000245.1 GCA_900553345.1 uncultured Collinsella sp. | reverse complement strand
AGCCCAGGACCTGACCGAGCGAAAAACTTACCCGCCTCGCCCGGCCAGGTCCGACGAGCCACGTTAACGAGCCGCCAAGATGGCGTCGATGAGCGTCAGTACGCCCCCGTCGTTGTTGCTCGGAATACGCCACTTGGCATGCGCGTTCATATGCTCCTCGGCATTGTCCACGATAAAGCTATGCCCGACGCGCTCCAGCATGGGAATATCGTTGTAGGTGTCGCCCACGGCGGCGGCGTCGGCGATATCGATGCCCAAGCGCTCGCAGAGATGCGCCACGCCCGAACCCTTGTCGACGCCCAGATTCATAAAGTCGATCCACTCGCGGCCAGCATTGGTGACGTAGAGCTGATCCGAGAATGCAGGGCTGTAGTCCTCGCGAAACGCTGGCTCGGCATCGTAGGCGGGGAAGAAGATCGAAATCTTGTTGGATTCGACGTCAAGGCCCTCAAAGCTATCGACGTAGTTGATCGTGTTGTAGTAGACGCTGATCTCGTCGTGGTATTGATGGTCGCGGGCAAGTACGTAGAACTCGTCGAAGCAGCACAGGACGGGGACGGCGCGCGGATCCTCCGAGGCGCGGCTCAAGACCTGCTGATACAGCGCCACATCGATAGCGCTCTTATAGATGTAGTTGCCGCGATATATTACGCATGCGCCGTTATCGGGGCAAAAAGCGATGCGGCTCTTGATGTCCTCAAACATCTCCTCGAGTTTTGGGGCGGGTCGTCCGCTGGCGGGGCAGAACACGATGCCAGCCTCGGCGAGCTTGTCTAGGCGCTCGTCGAGGCCCTGAGGTAGAACGCGCTCGTCGGTCAGTAGCGTCTTGTCCATGTCGACGGCGATGAGCTTAATGTTTCCGATATTGGCGTCCGATTCGTAAGTTTGCATAAAAGCGAGCCTTTCGTTTCGAGATTGTTTCAGACGTTATAACCATTAACTCGTAGTCGGGCGTATTTTCGCAGGATTGGCGCGCGTTTGCATCACCATTCACAAAGTAATGAAAAAACTTTTCAGAAATTTGAAGTTGTCGCTTGTGCCGCGGGCACTTTAGCGTAATATAGCGACCGTCGAAAACGGAGACGGAAAAACAACCGCTTACCGAGGAAAAGGTACCGTTTACGATATTAGAATTGCGCCCGGCGATAGGTGAAAGGAGAGGCAGATGCAGTTCGTAAAGATCATCACTACTGCAGACAATGCCATCCGACGCCAGCGCGCAATTTCCCGACGACGATAACAATCGTCTCTGTCCGCATGGGGCGAATTGCCTCAACAGAGTCATTTTGAGGTCGTTGGGTTTTAGCACGACATTGCTGCATGTTTCTAGGGCATGTATGTGCTGATTATTGCTATTTAACCTGATATTGCACGGTATTCGACCTTGAAATGACTTGCAACTGACCGATGTTCTAACTAGCTACCAAGGGCGAAAGGAAACAGCCATGAGCAAGGAAAAAGTCGTTCTCGCATATTCCGGTGGTCTTGATACATCCGTATGTGTCAAGTGGCTCCAGGACGAGAAGAATCTCGATGTCGTTTGCGTCTGCGGCAACGTGGGCCAGGAGGAGACCGGCCTGGATGCCAAGAAGCAGAAGGCGCTCGACCTGGGCGTTCTCGATTGCCAGGTGCTCGACCTGCGTGACGAGTTCTCCGATGAGTTCCTGACTAAGGCCATCGCCGCAAACTCCATGTACGAGAACAAGTACCCGCTGCTCTCCGCTCTGTCTCGCCCGCTGCTCGCCAAGAAGCTTGTCGAGGTCGCTCACGAGTTTGGCGCGACCTACGTCGCCCACGGCTGCACCGGCAAGGGTAACGACCAGGTTCGTTTTGAGGCTGCCGTCAAGGCCCTCGACCCCGAGCTTAAGGTTATCGCTCCGGTTCGCGAGTGGGATCTGAAGTGCCGTCCCGACGAGGTCGCCTACGCTCACGCCCATAACGTGCCGGTTCCCGAGGGTGCCAACGACAACCCCTATTCCATCGACGACAACCTGTGGGGTCGTGCCATTGAGTGCGGCCACCTGGAGGATCCCTGGAACGAGCCGCTCGACGACGCTTGGGTTATGACCAAGAATCCGGAGGACACGCCGGACACCCCGACGTATACCGAGATTGAGTTTGAGGCCGGCAAGCCCGTCGCCGTCGACGGCAAGAAGATGAAACTCTCCGAGATCGTCATCGCCCTCAACAAGATTTCGGGCGACAACGGCTTTGGCCGTCTCGACCTGGTTGAGGATCGTCTGGTGGGCCTCAAGAGCCGCGAGTGCTATGAGGTTCCTGGCGCCCTGACGCTCATCACCGCCCACAAGGCGCTCGAGGACATTTGCGTCGAGGGCGACCTGCTCAAGACTAAGATTAAGCTCGAGCAGGATTGGGCCACCGCCGTGTACAACGGCCAGTGGTACAGCCCGCTCAAAAACGCGCTCGACGCTTTTATGGCCGACACCCAGAAGTTCGTGACCGGCACCGTCCGTCTGAAGTTCTTTAAGGGCAACTGCCATGTCGTCGGCCGCAAGAGCCCCTTCAGCCTCTACGACTACGGCCTGGCCACCTACGACCGCGACACCACGTTTGACGAGAAGGCCAGCGCCGGCTTTATCGAGATCGATACGCTGTCGCTCAAGACGTGGGCTAAGGTCCAGGGTCCCAGCTCTGCTGCCGCCCAGGCTTAAGCCTCCCTTTCCTTGGTATTCGCGCGGCCCATCCGCGTGATACATAACGGGCGCACGGGGTCCCTACCTTTCGTTATGCTTGCTGACACTTCTTAACATCGGTGGCCCCTACGTTCCGCCCGCGTATTTGATGCCGCGTCTGCGGCTGAGTCCGAGCCCCGCCGGGGTTATCCGGCGGGGCTCCTTCTATCAATTTGGCGGCTCTGCGCCTATATATATGAGGAGTATCCATTATGTTCCATGCTATCGCGCATGCTTTACTTGCCCTCGTGCCCGAGTTCGATGCTGCAAAGGTCGAGGACGTCCCTATGAGCCTGAAGGCCTGGATCGATGATTCGCAGGGCAACATCCGGAGGGAGACGTTGGGCGCCAAGTGCATGGTGCGTCACTTCTTTGCAAATTAGCTACATGGCCCAGCGCACGGCA
>USDE01000244.1 GCA_900553345.1 uncultured Collinsella sp. | reverse complement strand
CGAGGCAGGTCGGGCTCGGTGAAGCGCATGCGCAGGCAGGCGAGGGCGACCATACCGCAGGAGAAGATGAAGGCGAGAGCCGACACGTTGGTCAGGGGGATGAGCATGTTCTTGCCCAGGAACGGACCGATGACGGTGATGACGCCCAGAACGACGCAGGCGAGCTTGGGAGCGCCGGACTTGGGGTCGACCTCGGCGAACTTCTCGGGCAGCTGGCCCTTGCGGCCCATGGCAAGCATGATGCGGCTCGTGGCGCCGTAGAAGGAGTTCATCGGGCCCATGGGTCCAAGCGTGGCGATGACGAGCATGGCCAGGTACAGAAGCATGTTGATGCCCTTGAGGCAGGCAAGCGCGGGAACCGGGCTCTTAACAAACTCATGCCAGTCGAGAATGGTGCCGAACGAGTAGATGCAGACCATGTAGAAGCCGCCGGCGGCCAGCAGAGCCAGGGAGATGATCTTGCCGAACTTGTTCCAGTTGAGGCCCTCGGCTGCTTCCTCAGCCTGCTGAGGAATGGTGTCGAAACCGGCGTAGAAGAACGGGGTCAGAACCAGGACCGACACGATGCCGGCGAACAGGCTGGTGCCCTCGGTAGCGGCCTTACCGCCGCCAGCGCCGGTGACCTGGGAGAACACGGGCATGGCGTTGTCCGGCGAGCCGGTGAACAGCGAGACGCCCATGGCGAGCAGCATGCCGCAGAGCAGAGCCTTGGTCAGGAAGGCCTGGAGCTTGGCGGCCGAGCTGGCACCGCGGAAGTTGAGGAAGATGACGTAGGCTGCGAAGCCGAGCGCGATCAGCGTCGGGAACAGGTAAACGTCGGCGCCCAGGATGGTGTAGAGCTTGACGGCGCGCAGCCACTCAAGACCGGGCAGGCTGCCGAACATCTCGGACACGAGGGTCGAAATGGCGATGGCCTCCCACGGGCACAGGATGCCGTTGCCCAGCGCCAAAAGCCATCCGGTGATGTAGCTCAGCGTACGGCCAAAGCTACGATCGACATACTCGACGATGCCGCCCGAGATGGGGATAGCAGCCGTGAGCTCACCGAAAACAGCTCCGACGGGCACGAGGAAGATTGCACCCAAGAGGAATGCGATCATAGCGGGAACGGGACCGCCGCCCACGACCATCCAGTCGCCGACCTGCAGAACCCAACCGGTACCGATGATGGCACCGAAACCGATGGTGAAGAAGTTCCAGAGCGAAAGCGTTTTCTTCATGCCGCCGTTATCCTCGACTGCAACTTCTGCGTTCTTGTCCGCCATTGTTCCCCTCCTTTCCTTTTTGACGCCCCTTGACGTCACCCCTTGCGCGGTCTGTTTTGCCGCGCTCTTTTATTTCGTGGCTTTAAGATACGGCCTTGGCGCAGCATGGCCGCCCATGGCTCGACCGAAGGCCGAACTCGCATATGAGCGGCGCCGTTTTTGGGACGAACGGCACGGTTTGCCGTTCATTGTTGCCGCCCGTCCGACGGGCGTACGTTCATCGGACGCATATAGAGATGTTTTTGAGGCCGTGTGTTTTGCGCCTTTCGTACCGTTTACCGAGCTTTTGACGCGCAGACCCATTTGTTGCACATCTTTTTTGTAGGATAGACAGGTTATACATGAGACAAGGCGGTACGAATGGCATACGGATACAACGACGGTGATCAACGGCGACAAAGCGTTCGCCTTGCTGGCCGTACCACGCCGACGCCCGGAAGTGCCACAAGCAGCAATCCGCAACGTCCTCAAGAGCAACCCAGGCCTTCGTCTCGGCAGCAGGCAAGCAAAACACGGCAAAGTGGCCGTCCGCGCACGGGCACAAGCGCGCAGCAAGACAGCCGCTTAGGCGCGCGCACTCGACAGCATCAAGCCGAGGTTCCGCAACTGCGCCGCAACGGCGCACGTCAGCCCGGCATCCATATCAACCGCTTCTTTTCGCATCCCCAAGGTGGACGCGACGGCAAGCCCTACCGCTCGACATCGCACGTGAATGCCCCCGCCCTGCCGGCTCGTCGACTTCGCCTCGCACTGTGCTCTATCCTCACCTGTCTGGTCTTTGTGTTTATGAGCTCCTGTATGTCCCACGGCTCGGCCGGTCTCGAGCCCACCGCCGAGGACAAGCTGCTCAAGGCCCCCGTCGCGCCCGGTTATTCTTTCGCCTTTTCGACCCCGCGCCCGCAATGGCAAGCCGGCACGATGCCCCATATCTATCAGATCGACCCTGCGTGGTCGGAGCTGTCTTACGCCGGCGGCACCATCCGCCAAAATGCCTGCGGGCCCACGTGCCTCACCATGGTCTATATCTTTAAGACGGGACGCACCGATATGACCCCCGTCGATATGTGCGCGCTTTCCGAGGCGGGCAATTACGCCCCCACCGGTGCAACCGAATGGTCGTTTATGACGAGCGGCGCGTGGCAGTTGGGACTTAACGGAACGGAGCTCCATAACGATCGCGAATCGATGACTCAGGCGCTGCGTTCGGGAGCGCCCGTCATCGCCGCCGTTCGGCCGGGCACCTTTACCAACGTGGGCCACTACATTGTGCTTTACGGTATTGACGACGCCGACCAGATTGGAGTCTTCGATCCCAACTCGGCCAGCCGCAGCGCCCGCCGCTGGGGCGTCGTAGAGGTCCTCAATGAAGCCGAAGCCATGTGGGCCTACTACTAGTCATTGGGCACTCATTGGGGACAGACTTAAATGAGTGGTCGTCGGGGACAGTCTTACGGACGCCGGCCGAGAGCAGACGAAAAGGGCCATCCCGAACTGCTTGGAACTGCCAGCACGGAAAGCGCATCCTGCTTTGGGGCCCAATAGCGGGGTGCGCTTTCCGTTAGCGGCCCGTTTGGGAAACTAGGGACCGCTTTTCGACAATAATCCGGGATGCATTTTCCGATTGAGGGCCTCAAGGGAAACCGCACCCCATGTTGGACGCTCATTCTGGGATGTGCTTTCCGCAGTTGATCGATGCGGCCTTTAAGGACTGTCCCAAGCTGCCGGCAGGAAAGGAACGTCCCCAAGTGCCGGGTTTCCGCAGCCTGCAATGCTCCTCATGAACAGCCGCCTCAATAATCAGAACCACCCTTAAAAAGGGTGGTTTGCTCTTAGGGTATAACCCACGGG
>USDE01000243.1 GCA_900553345.1 uncultured Collinsella sp. | reverse complement strand
GCACGAGCCCCGTTACCGTACTTGTTGCCCTGCTGTTGGTCTGCGGCGGCATCATCATCGTCAACAAACCCAAAAAAGCCTAGCGAGCTCACCTTTTTAGGGAGGGTGTTCGCACACTTTAGCTTAATGGGGTGCACTGGTTCTCGTAGATTTCGTACCGAGTCGCGGCGGCAGACGCCCGTCTTGCCGCAACGCGCCTGACCATTATGGCCAGAGGCCCCCGCAAACGCAAAAGGGGCGCACGACCATCACAACGGTCGTGCGCCCCTTTTTTCTAGCGTATCTGGACGCCGGCTTTCTTTTTCTCGGCCTTGACGCGGTAGAGCTCTGCGTCGGCAGTGCGAAGCAAGTCTTGCCAGGTATCGACGCCATCACCAACACGTGCGTAGCCGATGGACATCCGCAACAGATACGGGACCTCGGCGCGCGCGAGCTCGTCGCTGATTGCCGCGCACAGACACATGATGTCCTGCTCCGCCGTCGCCTTTTGAAGCACCACAAACTCATCGCCGCCATAACGTGCGATAAAGCCACCAGACGCCGAGCAGACCTCTTTGAGCGTAGCAGATATGACCTGGAGGGCATGATCGCCCTCAACATGTCCATACCGGTCGTTAATCTGCTTAAAGCCGTCAGCGTCCATCATAAGCAGATATACATCTTCGGCCTGATCCACATTTGAAAAGAGCGACAGCATATAGGTCTCAAAACGGTTGCGATTGTTGAGGCCAGTCAACGGGTCGGTCGAGATCAGCTGCTCCTGGTAGATGATGTAGAGCAGCAGGATGCTCAGCGTTATACCGACACAAAGGCCCGGTACCGAAAACAAAACCTGGAAGGTACCGCCCACCAGAGCGGGAACCGCAAAAAAGGCGAGGGTGCGATAAATGGCCTTCTTTTGCAGACTTTCGACTTTTCGAGTCTGAATAAAGGCATGCAAAGACGTATATATGATGTAGCAGTAGCTAACGATAGGCTGAATCATATAAAGCGCTCCGCGACGATATACGCCCTGTGCATCGATATAGAACATAGTGTGCGTCCAGTAGCTGGTAAATGCCAGCACGACCACCAATACGGTTGGCAACGTCACGAGCGCCACCCTATAGCGCGCGGTCAAAAGGCGTGAGCCCTGCACTGTCTCGGAATAGAAAAACCAAATGAGGCACGCGATGGCGAACAGCGAAAACGAGACCGCGTTGGAAATCCAGTTGGCCGTGATGCCTACAGGAGTGCTCACGCCGTCCGAGAGCGTCCAGATCATATCGAAGAAAATGTAGGCAGCAGAGGTATAGCCGAGCATGCTAAACAAGAGCTGCTGGGTACTCGAGAACAAGGAGCGACGACTTCGCGCGGCAAGCCCGATAAGAACAATCATGCATAGCAGGAATATCTCAATTTTGAGTGCCTTAACCACTAGACGCCATCCCTTCAATATCCAAGTGGTCAGAATCGCCCGATTCGTGTCTGGACAATAAACACCCCCTACTCCGCAGGGGTAAGGGGAATCATAGCAGAGCGCCTGAACGTCACCGCAAGACAGCTTTCGTTCGGGCGCTCAAACGGCGCGAGTTGCACGCCGGCATCATTGATGGGTATCGATTGCTACTCGCCATCGATGTCGGTCGCGACGGCCTCCTCGATGGCCTCGACACCGGCTGGCGACAGATCCTCCTTGCCTTGGCAGAACTTCTTGTCGACCCAGCCGGTCAGAATCGGAGCCATGATCGCCGTGATGATAACGGCGGTGGCGATCTGAGCGTACGCAGTAGGCGCAAGCTCGGCGTAGCGCGGTGCGACCTCGGCGAGGGCAACCGGTGTGGTCATAGCCGTGCCGGCGATGGTGGAGCAAGCCACAGCGGCCTTGCCATTGCCGCCGCACAGGCGCTCGAACGCAAAGGTGATAGGACCGACGACAAACAGCGTGATAAGGCCCAGCAGGATGCCGGAAATACCGCCGGTGATAAAGCTCGAAAGACTCATGGACGCACCGAGCTGAAATCCGATAACGGCAATCGCAGGGTTGGTGCCGGGAACCAGCAGGTTCTTGATGAACGGGAAGAGGTTGCCCAGAACCATACCGATGACAAGCGGCAGGATGGAGCCGACGATGGTACCCAGCGGGATGTTAGCAAGACCCGAAACGCCCAGGATGATCATGGTGACGGCGGGGCCGGCCGTCAAGAACAGGATACCCACGGCGCCCTGCTCGGACTCGTCGCCGAACTCGCCCATGATGCCCGTGTAGAGCGCCATGTTGCAAAACGTAATGCCGCCGATGATGGAAACCGAGCTCAGGCCCAAAAGGTTGTCGTTAAAGAAATACGCAACACCAAGACCCAGCGCGGCTGCCACCACAAGCTTAGGAATCAGCACAACGATGCCGGTCTTGATGGCGCCCGGCGTGGACTTAAAGCTGATGCCAGCACCCACAAACAGCAGGATCGCGGCAACGATGGTGTTGGAACCACCGCGGCAGGCGGCGGTAAAGAAGCCGCCGATCTCGAAGACCTGCGGGCAGAAGGTATTGAGCAAAAGGCCAACGATCATCGGGTAGATCATGATGTCACCCGGGATACGCGGGACTTTGAATTTCTTTTGCTCGTTGGCGGTCGCTTCCTGTGCCATGAAACTCCCATTTCCGCTGACGCAGAACAAAAGCCCACGTCACACTTTGCTACAGTAAAGTTTGACCATGGTACCAGAAGAAGCAGACCGGCTCGGTGAGAAATTCGATTCGTTGTGCCGGGACGCTAAACGTGCCCCGCTCTTATATGAAGCTCAAAACGATATAGAACACGATGCCCGAGACGCAGCACCACAACATCGACTTTGTCTTGATTGCCACCGCCACGACGCCGGCGGCCGCAATCCAGGGAATCAAGCCCTGCCACAAGCCGGCGTCGAAAGCGCCAGGGCTTATCAAATCGTTGGCGACCAGCGCCGCAAAGGCGGCAGGCGGAATATAACCCAAGGCCTCGGTAACGCGGGGCGACAGCGTTCTCCCGCGCAAGGCAAACGCCGGGGCAATGCGGAAAAACGCGATGGCCGCCCATGACGACAGCCATAGGACCAAAAACTCATTAACGGGCATCGCGAGCGCCCCTTCCCTCGGCGAGGACAT
>USDE01000242.1 GCA_900553345.1 uncultured Collinsella sp. | reverse complement strand
TATGGAACCCTTAAGGTCCCGGTCTCCACAATTGGCCTAAAATAGGCGCTCAGTCTGCAGAAAGTTTCCGCAAAAGCTCACACGGTGCAGCGGACAAAGTCCATGTTTGCGAATGGCCTCGATGTGCTCCGGGCTCGCATAGCCTTTCGATTCGGCCAAATGGTACTCGGGATACTCGGCGTCGTACTCGACCATCATCTCGTCACGCGTGACCTTTGCCATGATGGATGCCGCGGCGATACAGGCGATCTTGGCATCGCCCTTGACCACGTCGCGCTCGTGGGGCACGGCGCCCAGGGGGTTGCCGTCCATAAGCACGCAATCGGGCTCAAGCCCCGTATCGGCCACCGCACCCGCGACAGCAGCTCGAATGGCGCGGGCCATGCCCATCTCGTCGATATCCGCAGGAGCGATATGGCAAAAGCCGATAGCGGTCGCCACCTCGGCAATCTTCACCGATAGCAGCTCGCGGCGCGCCGGCGTGAGCTTTTTGGAATCGTTGATGCCCCAGATGCGCGGCTCCATCGGAAGGCACACGGCGCACACCGTCAAAGGACCCGCTACCGAGCCACGGCCCACCTCGTCGACGCCCACGACCACACCATCACCGCCGAGCTCATGCATAAGCTCGTACATGCCGTTGACGCGCTCGCGCTCGGCAAGCTCCTTGGCATGGCGCTTTAGAGCACGCTCGCAAGCCTTGATCACCTGCTGGCGCGGATCCTCGCGATAATGCTCCACGAGGGCGGGAATCTCCTCAAACGTGGCGCTCGCCAGCTCGCCGGCAACCTGCGACGCCGAAACCGAGCTCGTCATGTTGGCCATACCAGGCCCTCCTTGCATGCAAATGAGATAAAAAGAAGGGCCACCCGAAGGTGACCCTTGTGTCCAAATGAGTGGACAGACGCTGCGATCTTCTTAGCGCTTCTCGGGGATGCGAGCAGCCTTGCCCACCTTGTCGCGGAGGTAGTACAGCTTGGCGCGACGGACGCGACCATGACGGACGACCTCGAGCTTGGCAATCTTGGGGCTGTGAAGCGGGAAGGTACGCTCAACACCGACACCGAAGGAAATCTTGCGGACGGTGAAGGTCTCACGGGCACCGGCGCCGGCCATGCGGATGACGTCACCCTGGAAAACCTGAATACGCTCGCGGTCGCCTTCCTTAATGCGGTAGTGAACCTTGACGTTGTCGGCAACGCGGACCTGCGGGATGTCCTCGCGGATCTGCTGACGCTCGATTGCGCGGATGTAATCCATGTGCAATTCCTTACTCTTCTAGAGGTGCCGTACCACCTTGGCCGGCACGTAGTTGAACAAACGTATTCGAGTATACACGCCACGACCTTGGCTGCAAGAACTATTTTGCCCGTGCGCAAAAAGACAAAAACACGCACCCTTTCTGCACTTATGCGCCGTCCGCAGCATCAGTCGTCGGGGTCGTCACGGTCGTTCCGGGCGCGATGTAGCCGTATTCGAGCAGCACCGAAAGCGCATGCTGCTTCCAGGTGGCAAGCTCCTCGTCATTATAGTTGTCATGGACCCATTGACTCATCGCATCTTCGGCGTCTTGGGGCACCAGGTCCTGGCTGTCTGCCATCAGGTACAGGATGCCTAAGATGTCGAAGTCCTTCTTGGTCATCTCTTCCTTGTTTGATGTGCTGATGAGGCCGTGATCGATGCCGTAGCGGCAGATATCGGTCAAAACGGTAACGAGGCCCGTAGGAATCGGCGAGGCATCCTTCGCGGCAGTGGGCGCGGTGTCGTCAGTCACTGCAGCGGCATTGTCGCTCGCGGGAGCAGACTCGGCCGCGTTCGCATCGGAAGCGGCCTGCTCCCCCTGGGCAGGAGCCGTACTATCCGTCGTTGCCGAAGAATCCCCCGTGGAGGCGGGCGTAACGCCCACCGGCGTCTCGACCGCGGTCGTCATCGGGTCGACCGGTGCGGGTGCGGCGATGACCTCGGCCCAATCGGAATACACACCGTCAATAAAGGCGCGAACATGGAAGGTGCCCGGTTGCGAGATGGTCATCGTGCCGTCTGTCGCGACCGAAATGCCCTTGCTCTCGAGCTCCTGAGCCTCCCAGCTGCAGACTCTATCGACTTCCTTGCCCGTCGTGTCATAGACCGTAGCCGTCAGGCCTTCGATGCCGTTAAGGTTCTCCTCGACGCCGACGACGGTCTGCGCCGAGCCCTCGAGCTTGATGCTGCCGTTAAACGGCTCGGGCGCCACGTCACTTACCTTATATTTGTAGGCCGCGGCGTCGATCTCGTCATTGGTCGAGACGTGCCCGTTCACGTCCACGTAGGTGTCCTCGGGGATAAAGTACTTTACGTAGGCGGTGCCGGCCTTTTTACCCACCACGACCTGCTCGTGGGTGACAGGGTCGGTCTGGATCTCGATGACGTCGGACTTGCATTCCTTGCCCTTTTTATCGACCACGCGCCAGTCGCCCGACGACTTCACAAAGCCGTAGTAATCAACATCGTCCTCGTCCCTTGCACGCACGCGATAGGAAGAGATGGGGTCTTCGTCTCCAACCGTAAGCCTTCGGGTCTTATCGGTCTGCAGCGACACGAGAATCTTGGAGATGGGCTTAATGGGCTGCGGCGTGCCCAACTGCGTATCGACCGTCACCGACTCAAACGACAGATTGGAACCCGTAATGGACATGGGATAGGTCGCGGCCATGTCATTGAGCACGTTGCACGTGCGCGGGGCGCCGCCGTTGCGCGAGGGCGCCTCGCGATCGGCCAGGACCGAATTCCAATCGATGGCGCGCACCATGTGGTTGTTGGTGCGATACGACCAACTCGTCACGTTTCCGGCGGTGGTATCGTACCCGTCGTCGCCACGATGGGCGATTGAGCGCAGGAACAGGTTCTGCACGGCGTCGGTCGACTGATCGCCAAAGGTGGTGTAGAACGAGCGCTGGTCATAACCGGCGGTATGGAACTCCTGCACGGCGGCGTTGTCATCGTAGCACTCGCCGTTCATATTAAAGATGATCACGTCGAACGTCACGCCCACCGGCTGGTCATAGTCCTCGGACAGCGTCGTGGTAGAACTCGTTTGCTTGCTATTGACCTGCGTGTGCGCCGGGATCGTCATATTGACGGTGACAGACTGGTTGTCCGTTGTG
>USDE01000241.1 GCA_900553345.1 uncultured Collinsella sp. | reverse complement strand
GTGCGGGCTCGTTAGGCGAGCTTGGCCTCGAGCTCGGCGATGCGCTTGTAGGCATCGATGGTAAAGCGGGTCTGCTTCTCCAGGATCATAGTGGTCATGAGAGTGTCCTGAGCGTGAGCCATGATGAAGGTCATCTCCATCTCGCCACCGCCGGCCTCCTGCGAAAGCAGCTTGGTCTGCGTGTCGTGGGCACCGATGAGCGCATCGCTGGCATCCTTGTGCAGCTGCTCGGCCTTCTCAAAATCACCCTCGCGAGCAGCATCGAGCGCTGCAAGCAGATCGGTCTGGGCGTCACCTGCGTATGCGACGATCTCGAATCCAACCATCGAGATTTCTTCTTTGGTTGCCATATTGCGTTCCTTTCACATATGAACCAATGGAGAGCATCGCGTCCGGGCATACGCGCTGCGTTCTGTATGGCAGAAACATTAACATTCAAACAAAAAAGAACAACGCAAAACATAATTTCAAGCTATGAACGGTCAATTTTCGCCCGTGAACGGTTTCCAAACCATTTCGAACAATATCAAACATGATTAACGGAAACCCAAACAGGACCGCGCCCTAGCGCAAATCGCGCACCGTATCGCCCTCTACGAGCACGCCGGGGATCAGCATGTGCTCCACGCCAGACGCACCCCCCTCGGCACCGGCGATCTTATCGACTGCCCACATGCCGACACGCCTGTTGTCAAAGCGCACGGTGGTCAGGCGACGGTCGGGCACGATATCGCCCAGGCTGTCATCAACACCCACCACGCTCGCGTCCTCGGGCACACGCCTTCCGCGCGATTCGAGCCCGCGAATGCAGCCGTAGGCCATGGCGTCGTTGGAGGCATAGATGGCAGTACAGGTCGGATCGTCCGCCAGAGCCTGGCCTGCGGCATATCCGCTCTGCGCCGTCCAATCGCCACGGATGAGTCGCGGCAGCTCAATACCATGCGCGCGCAATGTCTCGCGCCAGCCCTCCTCGCGCTGCATGCCCGAAAGCGAGCGCTCGGGACACGAGATAAAGTGCACGGTCTTGTGCCCCTGCCTCAGCAAGTACTCGACAACCTGGCGCGAACAATCGAACTGATCGTTATCGACCGTCGAGCACAGCGGGTGCTCCAGCATGGTAACGAGCACTGTCTGCATGCCAGGCAGCGGCTCGAAGGTGCCAAAGTCCGCCGGCATGCGGTTCATGATCACGACCATGCCATCCACCGGCAGTGCGCTCATGCGCGACGATGCGCTCTCGAGGGTATACGGATGCCCATCTACTTTCGTGAGGGTAATGGCGTAGCCGTGCTTATCGGCGGCGGCAGCAAAGCCCTCCATACGGTCGAGGTTGCCGGTACCGGTAATGTTGAACATGGCGACGCCGACGGTCTTAAACTTGCCGCGGCGCAGCGATCGACCGGCAAAATTGGGGCGATACCCCAGCTCGCGCATGGCGGCACGCACGCGCTCCTTGGTCTCGGGGCGCACGCTGGGCGAATCGTGCACCGTACGCGAGACTGTCTGCTCCGAGACGCCCGCGAGACGCGCCACGTCCTTAACGGAAACCGATTTTTTAACAGCGGCCATAGGTCGATCTTTCTATGTCAACGATGCCATTAGTGGCATCCTGCGCAGTCAAATGAAACGTCTTCAAGTATATCCAACGCCTCCCCCACCATACGCTCACCACCCAAAACCTACCGTTCACCGACATTTTTGCTTCCCCGAACGGCTTTTGTCGCCCAAATGTTAACGTTGCCATTATGCAAACACAGAGCCACCGGGCGGCTCAAACGTTTACGCATAGGGAATCGACGGTTCGCAGGCACAGGAACCACCGGTTCGCGTCTTTTTTTGTGTCGCAAAATGGCAACGTCAACATTTTGGCAACCGAACACCAAAAGCTACCATCGTTGTTAACCCACCGACTCTTAGGAGCATTGCATGGAGCAACTTATCGCCATCATCGAAAAGGGCCAGCCCTTTTTCAACGCGATCGCCCGCAACAAGTACCTCAAGGCGATTCGCGACGGCTTTATCTCCGTCATCCCCATCATCATCTTCTCGTCCATCTTCTGCCTGGTAGCCTCGGTCCCCAACATCTGGGGTTTCTACTGGCCCGATGACATCAACAACGCCCTGTGGAAGTGCTACAACTACTCCATGGGCATCCTGGCCATCGCCTGCGCCGCCACCACGGCCAAGCACTTCGCCGACGCCCAGAACCGCGATCTGCCCAAGAATAACCAGATCAACTTTATCTCGTGCATGTGCGCGGCCATCATCGGCTTCCTGCTCCTTTCGAGCGACACGATCGCCACGGACGCCGCCAGCGGCTTCAACACCACCTACCTTGGTTCCAAGGGCCTGCTGACCGCCTTCATCGCTGCGTTTGTGACCGGCATCATCTACAAGTTCTTCATTAAGCGCAACATCACCGTCAAGATGCCCGAGCAGGTTCCGCCCAACATCTCGCAGACCTTTAAGGACATCATCCCCTTCTCCGTCTGCATCACCGTCTTTTGGGTCTTTGACATCGTCTTCCGCGCTGCCTTTGGCTTCTGCTTTGCCCAGGGCGTCATCCAGGTGTTCCAGCCCCTGTTCACCGCTGCCGACGGCTACATCGGCCTTGCTGTGATCTACGGCGCCATGAGCCTCTTCTGGTTCGTGGGCGTCCACGGCCCCTCGATCGTCGAGCCCGCCATCGCCGCCGCCCTCGTTGCCAACATGACCGACAACCTGGCTGCGTTCCAGGCCGGCCAGCACGCTTCCGCTGTCCTGACCCAGGGTGCCCAGTACTTCGTCGTCTGCATGGGCGGCACCGGCGCCACGCTTGTCCTGGTCTTTATGTTCTGCTTCCTGGCCAAGTCCCAGGAGATGCGCGCCGTCGGTAAGGCCGCCATCGTTCCCGTGTGCTTTGCCGTTAACGAGCCGCTGCTGTTCGCCGCGCCCATCGTGCTCAACCCCGTCTTCTTTGTCCCGTTTGTCTTTGCCCCGATCGCCAACATCTGGATCCTCAAGATCTTTATCGACTTCTTGGGCATGAACGGCTTTATGTACACCCTGCCCTGGACCGTCCCCGGCCCCATCGGCACCATCATGGGCCTGGGCTTCCAGCCGCTCGCCTTTGTGATGCTCGCCCTTATCCTGGTCGTCGACTTTGCCCT
>USDE01000240.1 GCA_900553345.1 uncultured Collinsella sp. | reverse complement strand
CGTCGACTCTTCAACGAGATCGACGCGCTGTTCCGCACCTCCCCGATCGCGCTGAAGAAGCCGACTCCGGTTGAGGAAGCCGACACCATTCTTGATATCTTCGACAACACGCTGTTCTACACCATTCCGCAGGTCTACCGTCGTTTCGACGACTGGGTCCTCGGAGACAAGGCCGGCCTCGTGCCGCCGGTGTGCCCGGCGTTCTTCCATCCCGGCAGCTGGATCGGTTCCGACCGCGACGGTAACCCCAACGTCACCGCCAAGGTGAGCCGTGAGGTCGCCGCCAAGTACTTCACCCACATGGTGCTCAAGCTCGAGGACAAGTGTCGCCGCATCGGTCGCAACCTCACGCTCGAGGCCACCTACAGCAAGCCTTCTGCCGAGCTCATCAACCTGTGGAACCATCAGGTCGAGATGAGCACCCAGTACACGGCCCGCGCCGAGCTGATCTCCGAGCACGAGCCGCATCGCGCCGTCATGCTCGTCATGGCCGACCGTCTGAACGCCACCGTGCGCCGTATCACCGACACCATGTACCACAGCGCCGACGAGTTCCTGGATGACCTGCGCGTCGTCCAGCGCTCGCTGGCTGCCTGCGGTGCCGTCCGTGCTGCCTACGGCCCGGTCCAGACCATCATCTGGCAGGTCGAGTCCTTCGGCTTCCACATGGTCGAGATGGAGTTCCGTCAGCACTCCGTGGTGCATGCCCGCGCCCTTAAGGATATCCACGAGAACGGTATCCATGGCGATCTGCAGCCCATGACGCGCGAGGTCATCGATACCTTCCGCGCTATCGGTTCCATCCAAAAGCGCTACGGCAAGAAGATGGCGCACCGCTACATCATCTCGTTCACCAAGAGTGCCCAGCATGTGGCCGACGTCTTCGAGCTTGCTCACCTGTCTTTCGCACACGAGGAGGATGTCCCCGAGCTCGACGTGATCCCGTTGTTCGAGCAGCTCGAGGACCTCGAGGGCTGCGTCGACGTGCTCGATCAGATGCTTACGCTGCCCGTGGTGCAAAAGCGCCTTGCCCAGACCAACCGCCGCATGGAGGTCATGCTGGGCTATTCCGACTCCTCCAAGGACGCCGGTCCTACCACGGCCATGCTCGCGCTGCACTCCGCGCAGGAGCGCATTGCCAAGTGGGCCGAGAAGAACGATATCGACCTGGTGCTCATGCACGGTCGCGGCGGTGCCGTGGGCCGTGGCGGCGGCCCGGCCAACAAGGCCGTGCTGGCGCAGCCCAAGGGTTCGGTCAACTGCTTCTTTAAGCTCACCGAGCAGGGCGAGGTCATCTTTGCCCGTTACGGTAACCGCACGCTGGCTCAGCGCCATGTTGAGTCCGTTGCCGCCGCAACGCTTTTGCAGTCGGCCCCGAGTGTCGAGAAGACCAACACCGAGACCACGCAGAAGTTCTGGGATATGGCCGAGAAGCTCAACGCCGCAAGCCACGAGCGCTATCTGGACCTGCTGAACACCGAGGACTTTACACCGTGGTTCTCGACCGTGACGCCGCTGACCGAAGTCGGTCTGCTGCCGATCGGCTCGCGTCCCGCCAAGCGCGGTTTGGGTGCCAAGTCGCTCGACGACCTGCGTACCATTCCGTGGATCTTCAGCTGGAGCCAGGCGCGCATTAACCTGGCCGCTTGGTACGGCCTGGGTACCGCCTGCGAGCAGTTTGGCGATCTGGACCAGCTTAAGGCTGCCTACCAGGAGTGGCCGTTCTTCCGCACCTTTATCGACAACATCGAGATGTCGATCGCTAAGACCGACCAGCGCATCGCCAAGATGTATCTGCACCTGGGCGATCGCCAGGATCTGTCCGAGAAGGTCTTCACCGAGATGCAGCTCACGCGTAAGTGGGTCCTTGCCATCGTCGGTGACGAGTGGCCGCTGCAGCGTCGTCGTGTGCTCGGCTGCGCCGTTCGTGTGCGTAACCCCTACGTCGACGCCCTGTCCATTGCCCAGGTTCGCGCCCTTCGCGAGGTGCGTATGAACCAGGACGAGATGGCCGAGGAGAAGAAGGCCGAAGAGGTGAAGAAGGTCGTCATCACGGGCAATGCCGTGACGGCGCCGCTGCCCGGGCGTATCATCGAGCTGAAGGTCAAGGTGGGCGATACGGTCAAGGCCGGCGACGAGATCGCAATCCTGGAGGCCATGAAGATGGAGAATGCCGTGACGACCGATTATGCCGGCACGGTGAAGCAGGTGCTGGTGCAGCCCGGCGAGAACGTGGCGACCGACGCCGTACTGGTCGAGATCGGATGATCCCCATCGGCACATTCGTCCGAAGAATGGGCAGCTGGCTGTATGTCGGTTGCCCTTTTTCGTGCGGTTTTATTATAAAACAGTATATTTGTACCATCAAATAATTAAACCTTAGACTTATGGCATTTCTAAAAGAATTCAAGGAGTTCGCCCTCAAGGGGAATGTGATGGACATGGCCGTCGGTGTGATCATCGGCGGTGCATTCGGCAAAATCGTCTCGTCGTTGGTGAACGACATCCTGATGCCGCCGATCGGGGCGCTGATCGGCAATACCGATTTTTCGCAGCTGCGGCTCGATATTTCGAAGTTCCGGGACATGACTTCGAGTGCCGTGCATGCCGTCGGCGACGTCGTGACGGGCGGCGGCGAAGCCGCTGCAAAGGCGGCTGCCGAGCCCGTTTACTGGAATTACGGCGCCTTCATCCAGCAGTGCATCGACTTCACGATTCTGGCATTCTGCGTCTTCCTGATGGTCAAGCTGATGAACCGGCTGATGCGGAAAAAGGAAGAGGCCGCCGCTCCGGCGCCTGCTCCCGAACCCGCACCCACGAAGGAGGAGTTGCTGCTGACGGAAATCCGCGACCTGCTCAGGGAGCAGAAGAAATAATTACCCGATACGTGCAGCGGGCTGGCTGCCAGCCCGCTTGTATTTGCGCGTGCCGGCCGTGCCTATGGGTTGCGGCAAGGGAGGGGAACCCGCTGCCCAGCCCGGCGGTCTCATTGGTCGGACTCCTTTTTGTGCGTATACTCCTGTAATATATAAGTGGTGAAGATCGGGAACATCATCATTCCCAGCGTAGGCAGCAGGATGGTGATGACCTTGCCGATGGCCGTGACGGCGAATATCTCGGCGCCGACGGTCGTGACGTTCATCCAGGCCCA
>USDE01000239.1 GCA_900553345.1 uncultured Collinsella sp. | reverse complement strand
GCGGCCGCCATAAGCGTGCGACCCGACTGCGACACGGCCAGCGTCACGTCCTCGCCGGCATCGAGTCCGGCCTCGACGGTCTGCAGCGCCTCGGCAGTGTAGAGCTGCGCGGCTATACGGTGAATGAGCATGCTGTTCCTCCGGCATCGCAACGCCAAAAGCCCGCCGGGGCAAGCTCGGCGGGTCGTACGTCAAATACATTGTCTGTCATGGTAGCGCATGGAGAGGACTCCGGCTCAAGGGCAAACCCAGCCCCGCAAAAAACGCCAGACGAAGATGCGCTCCGCCCTACCCCGCTACGCGCACGCTGGGGCACAAATCTGCCAGCGGACACTCGTCACACTTGGGTTTGCGGGCGTCGCAGATCTCGCGACCGAAGGTGATCCACTGATGGTTGACCGACTCCCAATACTCGTGCGGCAAAATCTTGAGCAGATCTTGCTCGGTCTTGAGCGGCTCCTTTGCATGCGTCTTGGGACTCAGCATCAGGCGGTGCGCAATGCGGTTGACGTGCGTATCGACCGCGATGCCCTCGACAATACCAAACCCCACGTTGAGCACGATGTTCGCCGTCTTGCGGCCAACGCCTGGCAGCTTGACGAGCTCCTTCATGTCGGCCGGCACCTCGCCGCCGTAATCGGCAACGATCATCTGCGCGGCCTCCACGGCATGCTTGGCCTTACTCTTATAAAAGCCGAGTGACTTAATGGTATCGGCCACATCGGCCACGCTCGCCCCCGCCATGGCCTCGGGCGTGGGCCACTGGGCAAACAGCTGCGGCGTCACCTTGTTGACCTGCGCGTCGGTCGTCTGAGCCGAGAGCAGTACCGCGATGAGCAGCCTAAAGGGATTCTCGTGATCCAAAAAACACTCGACCGGGCCATAGCGACGGTTGAGGCGCTCGCACACCTCAACGGCGCGCTCGCGTTTGGCGGCATTGGTCTCGTGTGGCATAACGACTCCTCGGCTCAGCGGCATATCAAACTTCTGGGCACGATTGTCCCACGTATGGGGTCTTTACGCCTCCAAAAATGCGCCGGTCTGGCGGCCCCACAGGCTTGCGTACTCGCCGCCCGCCTCGACAAGCTGCGCATGCGTACCGTCCTCGACAATCTCGCCGTCCGCCAGCACCACGATGCGGTCGAGCGCCGCCACGGTGGACAGGCGATGTGCCACCACAATGGAGGTGCGGCCGCGCATCAGGTTCTCGAGCGCCTCCTGCACCAGCGCCTCGGACTCGCTGTCCAAGGCAGACGTCGCCTCGTCGAGCACCAAAATCGGCGCGTCGGTCAAGATAGCGCGGGCGATGGCCACGCGCTGGCGTTGGCCGCCCGAGAGCTTGACGCCGCGCTCGCCCACCATGGTGTCAAAGCCACGGGGCAGGCGGTCGATAAACTCGGTCGCATTAGCCAAGCGCGCAGCCTCGCGGATCTGCTCGTCGGTGGCGTCGGGGCGTCCGTAGGCGATATTCTCGCGAATGGAGCGATGGAACAGCAGCGCCTCCTGCGGCACGTAGGCAACCTGGCGGCGCAGGCTCTGCTGCGTGCAGCGCGAGACGTCCTGGCCGTCCACGAGCACGCGGCCGCCCTGTACGTCGTCCAGGCGCAGCAACAGCTTGGTAAGCGTCGTCTTGCCCGAGCCCGATTTGCCCACCAGGCCCACGCGCTGGCCCGCCGCCACATGGAGCGTCAGGTCGTCGAACACGCTCTCGCCCGCTGCGGCGTCACGGTATGCAAAGCTCAGGTGCTCAAAATCAATTGCACCCTCGCTTACCTTGAGCTCGGGAGCGTTCTCATCGTCTGCCACCAGACGCGGCTCGTCCAGCACGCGTGTCATCTCGGCTGCGTCGCCCAGCGCGCGGTTGATGCGCTGCATCATGGAGCTCACGTAGTTCAGACGCATGGTGAGGTTGTACGTATAGGTAAAGATCATGACGAGCGCGCCGGCCGAGATGCCAAACCACGCGTTGCCGCCCGCGACGAACACGCTCACCACGGCCATGGTGATGACGATAAGGCCCGAGGTCGTAAAGTTGCGCTGCATCATGGCGTGCATCGAAACCGTTTCGGCATCGCGCGCGGCGCGGTCGGCGGTATCGAACAGGTCGCGCTCAAAGTCCTCGCGCCCACAGGTCTTGACGGCCAGGATATTCGTGACCGCGTCGGACAGCACGCCCGACAGTTTGTTCTGCGCGGCGGACGTCGCGGCCGAAAGCGGCATGATGCGCTTATACATAAGCCAGACAAACGCGATGTAGACGACCATAATGCCCACCAGGATCACGGTAAACGTCGGCACCACCGGGGCGAGCGCCACCACCGTGCAGACAACCGAGGTGATGGTGGGAATGAGCGAATACACCGTTACGTCCACCAGACCCGTGTAGCCGCTCATAAAACGGCTCGTCTGGCTCACAAGCGATCCGCCAAAGCGGCTGGTGTGGAATGTCATGGATTGATTGGAGAGCGTGTCAAAGCACAGGCGCGCCAAGTGGTAGTTGCCCGCAATCTCGAGCTTGTAGACGGTGTAGTCCTGCAGCTTGGAGAGGATCTGGCCCACTAGGTTAACGAGCACCAGCGCCAGAATGTAGGGGCCAAAGACCTCAAACACCTGGTCGCCCGCCACGGGACCGGCTTGAACGCGGTCAACGATAAGGGCCATCACGTAGGTGTTAGCAAACGTGAGCAAAAAGATGTAGCCCGCCGACGAGAACACCGAGAGAAAGACGATCAGCGGCTGCGTGCGCGTGACGTCCCAAAAACGCTGCAGCGTGCGGCGCACGGTGGAGCGTTTGAGCGGACTGGTGTTTCTCTGAGACATGGGCTTCCTTTCGCGTCTGATAGGGCGAAACGCCATTGTTGCACATTGAAGCGCACTTCAGGCAAGCACGATGCGAAAAGCGCCCGCGCCGTGCTTGCGCAGGCGCCCCGCCGTCAGATGCAGCTAGTCCTCGTCTTTTTGGTCTGCGAGCAGGCTCGCAGACGTGAGCCCCAAGATCTCGTCGGCCTCCCGCGCGTCTTTCAGCGCGTCGATATCCTTGAGCTTGCGCTCCATAACGTTGGTGCGCGTGGTGATGATGCCCTCGACCGTTTTACCCGCGGTCTCGATCTGCTGCTGGGCGCGGCGCAGCGCCGCCTGATAGCGCGGCAGTTCGGCCTTGACGGCA
>USDE01000238.1 GCA_900553345.1 uncultured Collinsella sp. | reverse complement strand
TTGCCGACAACCTGGTGTTCCTCACCAACAGCCCCGACCCGCTCACGCTCGACCGCGATGTGCTCTATTCCATCTTGGATAAGCATCCCAAGCGCGCCAAGGCATACTGGTTCATCAACGTGTACGTTACCGATGAGCCCTATACGCACGAGTATTCCGTCGAGACCTTTGGCACGGACTTCCTGTTCCGCGTGCGCCTGGACCTGGGCTTTAAGGTCAACCAGCGCATCAATGCCTACCTGCGCCAGATCGTTGGCGACCTGATGGCATCGGGTGAGCTGCCGCCGCAGCATCACACCTACTCCATCTACGAGACACGCGGCAACGTGGGCGACTTCCGTTTTTGCATGCTGCGCAAGATGCTCGCCCCCGAAACGGACATCAACCGCAACGACCACCGCGTGATGGCCATCAAGTACGCCGTCCGCCGCGCCTGCGGAAGCCCGGCACGCTGGTACGGTCTAGAGAACTCGGCCATCATCATCGAGTACGTGCCCCTCTTTGCCCGCATGCGCCCGGCAGTCAAACTCGTGCGCACCCAGGTGCCGCTCGAAGTTCAGATCGAGGAAGCCGAGGAAATGGAAGTCGACATCTTCTCGGACGACTTGGTCAACGGCAACGAGGCCGGTAGAAACATGAACGTCGATCCCACCGAGCTGCTCGAGAGCGTCGCCGATACGCCCGAACAGCAACAGCTCGACGGCCTCGAGAGCGAACAACTCAACGACGTCAACTTCTAGTGACGTCACAAATCAACGACAGCGGCCCTGCACCTCACGAGAGACGCAGGGCCGCTTTGCATTGCAGTAAAGCTAGCGGCTACGAACGGCGCGGCTCGGGAACCACGAGCCTATCGGAGCTCGCGCCCTCGGCATCCATCAGGCTCACGTAGCGAATCGACGGATCCCCATACATCGCGTAGTAATAATTGCCCGTGCGCGCGCTAAAGCATCCGGTGTAGATAGTCTTCTCGAACTTGCCATCGCCCATCCTGGACGCTCCCTCGATCATCACCACGCCCTCGAGCGAGCGGAACATGCGAACGACGTTTTCGGTCTCGCTCTCCTTTTGAGGGTAATTGGCATTGAGGTACGCCGCCTTTACAAAACGGCTCGGCGAATAGCAATCGCCCGGAATGCCGCGCATGCCGGCACCGGCTCCATAGGGCTTAAGCTCGGCGCCACGCCATGTCGCCGTCTGCGGAAAATCGCTTGTGGCGGTGATATAGGTGCGGAGGTTTTCCATGTGCCACGGGAAGGTGGGCTGATTGGCGAGGGTGTCGACCGGATCGCCGTATACATGCAGGCCGTCAGCCATCATCTCGACCACGATGCTACGCTGGCTGTCGCCGATAATCCAATGGAGCAGCGACACGCCCAGCCCCTCTCCGGCAGATTTGGCGACAATCACCGTATCGCGCAGCGCAGCCTCGACCTCATCGACCGTCGAGAACGTCGCTGCCACCCACAGGGGAAACTCATAGGCCGCGATATTGGTCTTGCCGTCGACAGGGTCCTCGGCATACTCGGCATAACCCGGGAAATTGAGACCCGCCACGGCAAGGCCTGCATCGTTGCCGCAATCGAAGAACATAGGGTAGTTCTTGTAATCGATGCACATACCGATCACCGCGTGTGCCGCTGTCGCGTCGTCGATAAACGAATACGGAATGTGAAACCCGCGCGGCATCACGCGAACCTGTTGGCCGTAGTCAAAGCTCCAGTCGAGATTGCGGCCCAGATACATGTGGCCAGAATTATCGGTAAATCGAATACTCGTACACATAGCGCCTCCTAGCTTTACGTTCTTGCTAATTTCATTGTCTCCAAACAAAAAGGCGCTAAACACAAAAGCCCGGACATGACAACAATGTCACGCCCGGACCAAAAACCACATATGAACGTAATAAAGTCACCCTAACAGGTCGGTCTAGGGTGCCACAGTGCCACAGATCGCCCCGAACGAGGAGCGCCGCGTACTAATGGTACGCAAGCGACGAGTGAGCGGCGAGGTGTGGTGCTGTGGTCACCCTAGACAAGCTTGCCTAGACAGTGGTCGATCATATGCTGGATCATCTGCGCCTCGAAGCCCACAAAGTCCTGCTTGCGCTCGCGCATCTTGCCGTCGACGATCACGTCATAAGCGACCTTGCACTTGATATAGCGCGTGGACTTGGTGACCTCCTCGTGCGTCAGGCAGCTCTCCTCCATCTTGCTGGCACCCAGGCCAAACACCAGACGGGGGTTGTAGAGCACGTGGGGCTCGCCGGCGTCGTCCAGGTAGACGCAGACCTTCTTGGTGACGCCGATCTGGTTGGCGGCCAAGCAGCCGGCATCATCGAGCGACTTGATGGTATCGATCAGGTCCTGTGCCACCGACTCGTCCTCGACGGTCGCAACCTCGCAACGCTGGGACAGAATAGCCTCGTCGTGGCAGAGCTCTTTAATCATACGTTCCTCCATAGGGGTCGTTGTAACTGCTTAAGTATACGGTACCCACACATTTTCATGCGAAAAATACCGTCTGTCTGCTACAAAGCGCCGAACATCAACATGCGAGGAACATCAGCCTTTCAAAGGCGATATAGTAGTTGAGTTCGTGTCAATCGGCCTAAACTCGGGGCCGAACAAGGAAAGGGTATGCATGGACGAACTATTTCACGTCAGCGAGCGCAAGTCCACAATCGGGACCGAACTTCGCGCTGGACTGACAACGTTCCTGGCAATGGCCTACATCATTGCCGTCAACCCCGCGGTGCTCTCGGGCGCCGGCATCGATGCGGGAGCGCTCGCCTGCGCCACCTGCCTGGGCGCCGGCATCATGACCATCTGCATGGGCATCTTCGCCAACCGCCCGCTCGCCTGCGCGTCGGGCTTAGGCGTCAACGCGATGATCGCTGGAATCGCCACCACCGTCTGCGGCGGTGACTGGCACGTGGCCATGAGCGTTATCTTCCTCGAGGGTATCGTCATCTTGCTGCTCGTGCTTTGTGGCCTGCGCGAGGCCATCATGGACGCCATCCCGGTTGTCCTGCGTCACGCCATCTCGGTGGGTCTGGGCCTGTTCATCGCCATGATTGGCCTGTGCGATGCCGGCATTATCACCGCTGGCGCCGGTACACTCGTCGGTCTGGGCGACATCACCTCCCCCACCTTCATCGTCGGCAT
>USDE01000237.1 GCA_900553345.1 uncultured Collinsella sp. | reverse complement strand
GCGGAACCACTGTCGCCGCCGTTGGAGGAGCAGCCAGCTAGAATGGACATCGCCCCCAGACCTGCTGCGCTCGCGATAACGCTCCTGCGATTCATAACAGGGTTCAATGACTTACCGGTGAGGCTCGACATGCGGCTCTCCTCTCAAATCTCGTCGGGTTTCGGTTACCCGACAGGCCATCCTTCGCCGTGTTCGGCGTTCGCAAAATACTAGACGCTTTAGTTAAGGAAAGTGGCGATTATTTCAACTTTTCTTTGGATTTGTTCATTTATCCATAATCATGCGTATTTCTGTCGGTTTATGCAGTTTAGCCACTTTATTGTGTGAAAGTAATGTTTCCGTTCTGTTACAGGCGTCCCCGCCCTGAATAAAACGACCCCACCGGTCCCGATATATGCACTTAGGCGGCGATGTACTTGCCGTCCTGAATCACATAGGCCGTAGCGGGCTTTTCGACCTGGCCCTCGTCGTTCCATGTGAGCTCGCCCGTCAGGCCCTCGATCTTGATCTTGCGCATGGCCTTGGTCGGCTGGTTGATAAAGCTCGTGGAGGAGTCGTCCTTAAAGGTCTCGGTATCGACGATGTCGAGCTTGGATGCCTTGGCCTGCTCGGCAAAGGCATCGGCGATCTCGGCCGAGACGGCGACGGCGGCACCAGTGGTAACGGAGTCGACGAGCGCCTGCATGCCCCAGTCGCACAGGGCGAACCTTATGGCGCAAACGTTGACAGTTTGTTACGGAGTTCCGTTTGTAGCGAGCATGTTTCCAATGTTTCCGCAGCGTTTCGGGGGTGCCGTTTTGTGCGACTCCTGTTGCCTGGCGAGCACGCGTCCTCGGTTCACGCTAGAATGCACTCAACCTTTAAGCGATTTATCCATCCATAAGATGCACGAAGGAGCTATCTATGAGCGAACCCCTGCGCACCGTGAACGTCGGTCTGATCGGTCTGGGAACCGTCGGCGGCGGCGTGGCCCGTCTGATCAAGAGCCACCACGATGAGTACCTGGCAGCCTACGGCATCGACCTTAAGCTGACCCGCGCCTGCGCGCTTGCCTGGGAGCAGGCCGAGGCAGCAGGCATTGAGCGCGAGGCCTTTACGAGCGACTGGCACGATGTCGTCACCGACCCCGCCGTCGACATCGTCGTCGAGCTGATCGGCGGCGAGCATCCCGCAACCGAGATCTTCACCACTGCCTTTGAGCACGGCAAGCACGTCGTCTCTGCCAACAAGGCCCTGCTGGGCCGTCACGTCGAGACGCTTGCCAAGAAGGCACGCGCGTGCGGCGTGCAGATTAAGTGCGAGGCCAGCTGCGGCGGCGGCATCCCCATCGTGAGCACGCTTGAGCACGATCTGGTGGGCAACAAGATCCTGACCATCGCCGGCATCCTCAACGGCACCACCAACTACATCCTGTCGCGCATGGACGCCGAGGGCGCCGATTACGCCGACGTGCTCGCCGATGCACAGGCCAAGGGCTATGCCGAGGCCGACCCGTCCGCCGACGTCGACGGCTTCGATGCCGCCAGCAAGACGGCGATCCTCGCCTCCATCGGCTTTGGCACCCGCGTGACCACCGATGATGTGTACCAGCAGGGTATCCGCACCATCGGCGCCGAGGACATCGCCCAGGCCCGCGAGCTCGGCTACACCATTAAGCTGCTCGGCATCGCCCGCAACACCGACGCCGGCGTCGATGTTCGCGTGCATCCCACGCTGATCCCGGCAGACCACATGCTTGCCAAGGTCAACGGCGCCATGAACGCTGTTTACGTAGTGGGCGACGCCGTGGGCGAGACCATGTTCTACGGTGCCGGCGCAGGCTCCTTCCCCACCGCGAGCGCCGTCGTGGGCGATATCCTGTCGCTCTCCGAGCAGATCAGCCGGGGCGTGGCTCCGCTGCCCGAGATTGAGCCCTATGGTCACAACCTCGCCTTTAAGCCCATGGATGAGCTCCAGACCAAGTACTATGTGCGCCTGAAGGTCGCCGACCGCGTGGGCGCCCTGTCCGAGACGGTCGACATCTTTGCCAAGCACAACATTTCGATCTCGCTCATCAACCAAGTCGAGGACGGCAAGTCGGGTGTCAGCGATGCCTGCTCGGTCATCTTCCTGACGCACCGCGCACTCGAGAAGGACGTCCAGGCTGCCGCCGCGGAGCTTGCCAGCGTCGACTGCGTGGCCGAGGTCGCCAACGTCCTGCGCATCGAGGACGTCGAGGCTTGGACCGAAGGTGTCATGGCCAACTAGTTCGGTTTACACCCCACAACGCATTTGCTCGAAGGGCTCCCGTCTGGTCTTGGACGGGAGCCCTTTTATTTGCACGCTCGGGGCGCATTGACGCGATCCGCGTTTGAACAATTTGACCGTTCGGTGTCAACCAGGGATACCGCTCACCGATAAGCAGGCACGTTTGCTTTTGTCCGCCGCTATCCTGTGCTGCGTACGTCCACCCCCGAAGAATGGAGGCACCATGTTGCTCGAGGGCAAGAAAGCAATCATCACCGAGGCACGTGCGGTATCGGCTATGCCATCCCCTGCCGCTTCATCGAGGAGGGTGCCACCGTCACCGTCTTTGGCTCGCGCCAGGAGACTGCCGACGCGGCCGTTGAGAAGCTGACAGCCGCCTATCCCGAGGCCAAGGTCTGGGGTCGCTCCTGCGACCTCACCTCGCTCGAAGCCGTAACCGAGGCCTTTACCCAGGCTGCCGCCGATATGGGCGGCTTGGACACGGTCGTCAACAACGCCGGCATCTCCCAGCGCTCGCCCCTTTTGGACTATACAGCCGAGGAGTTCGCCAAAGTTATGGACCTCAACGTCGTCGCCGTCTTTAACGGTCACCAGGCTGCCGCCAAGATCATGACCGAGGCCGGCCACGGCGGCACCATCACCACCACGAGTTCAATGGTCGCCAAGTATGGCCAGCCCTCCGGCGTCGGCTATCCTACGTCCAAGTTTGCCGTCAACGGCATGGTCCAGTCGCTCTCGCGCGAGCTCGCCCCCATGGGTATTCGCGTCAATGCCGTCGCGCCTGGCGTAACCAAGACCGATATGGTCGCCAACCTGCCCGAAGAGGTCATCAAGCCCATCATCGCCACTATTCCGCTCGGTCGCATGGGCGAGCCCGAGGACGTTGCCAACGCCTTCGTTTTCCTTGCGAGCGACATGTCCTCCTA
>USDE01000236.1 GCA_900553345.1 uncultured Collinsella sp. | reverse complement strand
GGGTTTGCAGCGTCAACTGGTTACGCGGTTCGTAGAACCGCGTAACTGTTAGGGCCGCTGGCCCATGCCGCCCTCGAGGGTGACGGTCTCGCCGTTCATGTACTTAAAGTCGGGGCCGCAAAGCTGAACGACCACGCGGCCGATTTCCTTCTCGACGTCGCCGTAGTGGCCTGCCGGCGGCATGTGGACGTTGGCCTTAAACGCCTCGGGGTAGGCATCCTGGAAGTTCTCGAGCGCAGCGGTCCAAGCAAGCGGGCACACGATGTTGACGTTGATGCCGTCCTTGCCCCACTCGTTGGCGGCAACGCGGGTCAGACCACGGATGCCCTCCTTGGCGGCGGCATAACTGCACTGACCATAGTTGCCAAACAGGCCGGCGCCCGAGGCAAAGTTGACCACCGAGCCCTTGGTCTCCTTCAGATGCGGATAGGCCTTCTGCATGTACAGATAGGTGGCATACAGACCGGAATAAATGGCCAGGTTAAACTGATCCATGGTATGGTCGGCGATGGTCACGCCCGAGGCGCTGGCCTGAGCATTGTTGACGACGGCGTCGATGCGGCCGAACTCCTCAATGGCCTTGTCGATGACGTTTTGGACGACGGCCTCGTTGTCCTGACCAGCCGAGACATCGGCCTGAACAGGCAGAACCTTGATGCCGTACTCGGCCTCGAGGGACTCCTTGGCAGCCTCGAGCTTGGCAACGTTGCGGCCGGTAATGACGAGGTTTGCGCCCTCCTTGGCAAAAGCGATATCGATGCCGTAGCCGATGGAGCCAGCGGAGCCGTCCTTAAGCGTGGCCTTGCCGCCGCCGGTAACGATTACGGTCTTACCAGTGAAAAGTCCCATACGAAGTCCTTTCGAATCGCGACGGGTCCACCCGCCGACTGCGCGCATCCAACTTCACGCGCCAAAAGCTGAAATGCAACTTTAGCGGGTTCAAGTAAAAAATAAAGACTGCGGCAGGCGAACGGCGCAACGTCTTTCGGCGAAGGGAATGTCAAGCCTGAACTGAATATAGAGGTCGAATTTTTGCTATCCAAACGAGTCATCGAACACGTTTTGAAACTTTGCTGCAGCGCGCGGGATGTCGACGCGAGACTTTATCATAGGGTGACAAACAACGATGAGGAGCACATGCCTATGACAGACGAGCTGGATCCCCAGACTCAACAGCATATTGATGATTCAGCAGACGTCGCCGCAGATACTGACGCTGCGACCTGCAATGATACCGACGTCGACGACGCCACTCTGGATAACGGCGCTGCGACGGAAGTCCCTACGGCCGAAGACGCCGGCGAGCAAAACGACGATTCGGCCGCTCAGGACGACGCCCCGCAAGCAGAAGGCCCCATCGAGGTGTCTTCGGAAGAAGAGCTCGATGCCGTCATGGACTCCATGATGGATGCCGTCAAAGCGATGAAAGACGCCGTGGCCGACGCCGATATTGATGCCGAGGAAGAGGAGGCCGCCGAGGCCGCCTCGACCTTCGTGCCCGGCGAGACCCCCGTTGCCGACCAAGGCAGCACCCTGCCCTCGTTCCTGCAGCTCGAGCACCCCACCATTGGCGCCGATGCGGTCGACCCGCACGCTGCCGGCTTTTCCGTGGTCGAGGGCGGTACCGGCAATATCGCCGCGCCGCAGACGCCCGATTCGGGTACGGCAAACGCCGCTCACCCGACCGCCCCGCACGCCCCCGCAGCCAGCCGCGATCTGGGAAGTGCCGTGTCAAACACCGCCAACGCCGTAGGCACTTTTATCGCCCAGGGTGCCTCGGCCATGCGCGAGATGAATGCCGCAAAGAAGGCACTCGCGGACGCCCGCGCTCACCTGGCCGGACTTGAGCAGCGCATCGCCGATCAAGGCGAGGAGCTCGAGACACGCCAGGATATCGCAGGCCGCTACAACCAAATCGTCGCCGAGCAGCGCCAGACTATCGACACGGCACAAAAGGCCGCCGCGGCGGCAGAAATCGACCGCGATACCCATGCTGCCAAGGCAACAGAGCTCAAGGCGCAACTCGAGCAAATAAAAGAAGAGGACGATGCCACCGAGCGGCGTCTCAAAGCCGCACTCGAAGCCGTGGAGGCGCGCGAAGCCAGCTCGCGCGAAACCGGTAACCGCCTCGTTCGCCGCCTCGAGGATTCCAAGCGCATCCGCGACAAGGTGCAGGCCGAGCGCGACGCCGGCGTTGCCGCAGCACAGCAAACCGTCGACGCCACGCGTGCTCAACTCGAAACGCTGCGCCACGAGTATGCCGAGCTGCAGCGCAATCCTTCGGCGAATCCCGCCAATTACACGGTGCGCACCAGCGAGCTTTCGATGCAGATCTCTGACACGGCCGATGCCCTGCGCAAAGCCGAGGAAGATGTCCCGAACATCACCGCCGATCTTGAGCACTCGCTCGCGGCCGCCGAGCACGCCGTCGAGCAGGCGCAAGCCCCCATCGCCGACGCCAAGCGCGCCCATCAGACCGTGACGGCCGAGGCCGATGCCGCGCGCGACGAGCTGCAGACCGCAAAAGCCGCCGCCGCAACGCGCCAGCGCGAACTGCGCGAGAAGATCGCCGCCGAGGACAAGGCGCGTCGAGAGCAAGAGCAGGCTATTGCCAATGCCCAGGCGGACGTTGCGCACGCACAGTCGATCATCGAGCAGGCGACCGAAGTGCATGACCATCCCGAGATTACCGAATCGCTCGCAGGCTCTCTGGTCCGCGATAAGGCCGAGTACGCCGAAACCGAGCGTGAAGTGGCTCAACTCGAAGCCGCCGAGGACGACGTGCGCGAGCGCACCCGCGACTCACGCATCAAATTCACCGGCGCCATCGTCTGCATCATCGCCGTGATTCTGGTGATCATCCTGGTCTGGCTGTTCGCGAGCAAGTAAACCAGCTGCCAAAAAACACTCAACGCAGTTGCGGTGAGATAGTTCCTGTTTAGCCCAAAAAAAGCCAATTCAAGAACTATCTCACCGCAACTTTTTGATTGGTGCAAAGGGGTCAAGCTACTTTGCACCAACTTGGTGCGTATAGACCAGTCTCCATTGCGCCAACAACGTTTGCCCAGATAAAACCTGCCAAAATAAACCTGTCCCTTTTTGACAGGTTGAGCCACGACAACGCCAATGTTTTGGCGCGGACAGCGAAAACCCGCCAGAGCGAGCAAGGTGCCTTGAAACGAGGCGGCA
>USDE01000235.1 GCA_900553345.1 uncultured Collinsella sp. | reverse complement strand
CGCGTTGCGTGCCATCGATGAGGTTCGCGGCATAGGCGAGGGCATACACCGTGTGAGCGGTTTTGGCGACAATGCGTTTTTGCGCGCGCTGACAGGCGGCATTCCCACTGTGCATTATGGCTACCTGACCAGTGGCGTCGAGGCGACCAATATGTTGCTCAACACGCTCGATGGCGTGGAGGGGGAGAGCGGTCTCAAGACGCTTAAGCTCGGCCATCAGCTTATGAATGTCTAGTCCTTGATCGTGCCTGCCTACCTTTGAGTCCCCCCGTTTTTGTCTCAAAACTACCATTCGCCGGCTTTTTCCTACCGTTCACCGTTATATGAAAACGATTGCAGTCATATGAAACTGAAAACGATTACAGTTTAAGTGTCAAAGATGGCCGGGTGCACATGCGCCCGTTGGAGGAAAGGGAAGTCATGGACTACCGCAAATCAGCCCAAGAGGTGCTCGACAACATCGGTGGCGCCGACAACGTTGTTTCGGCCGCACACTGCGCCACGCGTCTGCGCCTGGTGATTGCCGATAACGCCAAGGTTGACAAGGAGGCCCTCGAGAATATCGACGGCGCTAAGGGCGTCTTTGAGGCCCAGGGCCAGCTCCAGATTATTTTTGGCACCGGCGCCGTCAACAAGGTCTACGAGGAGTTCATCGCGCTCAGTGGCGTCGAGGCTGCCACCAAGGCCGAGGTCAAGGAGGCCGCGGCGCAGCAGCAGAACATCTTTATGCGTGCCATTAAGGTGCTCGGCGACGTCTTTGTCCCCATCATCCCTGCCATCGTGGCTTCGGGCCTGCTGCTGGGCATTATGAGCGCCCTCAACTTTATGGCCTCCAACGGCTTTATCGCGCTCGACACCAATAACTTTATCTATAAGATCGCCGACCTGGTCTCGGGAACGTCCTTTGGCATTCTGCAGATCCTGATCGGCTACTCCGCCGCCAAGGCCTTTGGCGCCAACCCGTACCTGGGTGCTGTCGTCGGCGGTGCGTTCATCAACTCCTCGCTGCAGAGCGCCTACACGGTTGCCTCCGAGGGCGTTCAGACCATGGTCACCGTCATCCCCGGCGTGTACAGCTTTGAGTGGGTCGGCTATCAGGGCCACGTGATCCCCATCGTTATCGCCTGCGCCATTCTGGCTTTCCTCGAGAAGCGCCTGCACAAGATCGTTCCCGAGATGTTCGACCTCTTTGTGACCCCGCTCGTCTCGGTGTTCGTGACCGTGCTCGTGACGCTCGTTGCCGTCGGCCCCATCTTTGTTTGGGCCGAGAACGCCATCCTCGGTCTGATCCAGGCTCTGCTGACCCTGCCCTTCGGAATCGGTTCCTTTATCGTCGGCCTGTTCTATGCTCCCACGGTCGTTACCGGTATCCACCAGATGTACACCGCTATCGATCTGGGCCAGCTCGCCCAGTACGGCGTGACCTACTGGCTGCCCATCGCTAGCGCTGCCAACATCGCCCAGGGTGGCGCCGCGCTCGCCGTTGCCTTTAAGACCCGCGATGCCAAGATCAAGGGCCTGGCGCTTCCTTCGGCCCTGTCCGCCTTCATGGGCATTACCGAGCCTGCCATCTTTGGTGTGAACTTGCGCTTCTTTAAGCCCTTCATCGCCGGCTGCATCGGCGGTGGCTGCGGCGCCCTGGTCTGCGCGCTTACCTCGCTTGCCGCTTCCGGCACGGGCGTTACCGGCATCTTCGGTATCCTGCTGTGCCTGGCCCAGCCCGTGCAGTACGCGATCATGTTTGCGGTCGCCGCGCTGGTTTCCTTTGGCGTCTCGTTTGTCCTGTACAAGGACGAGCCCAAGGCTTCCGAGCAGGCCTAAGAGCTTTTGATTGAGGAGATGCCCGCGGGTTGTATGCTCGCGGGCGTTTCCCGTATCCGGTGTCGATCTCTGGCGCCCTGTTACTTTCTATCCGTTAGGACTTTGATATGTCTAATGCACTTGGCCGCGACCTTGCAAAGCTGGTTGCCGCTGTTGACGCTGCCGCCTCTGAGTGCGGCCATGGCGCGTATGGCCAGCGCTTCCATATTATGCCGCCGGCGGGCTGGCTCAACGACCCCAACGGTCTTTGCCAAGCAGGCGGCGTGTTTCACGCTTATTTTCAATATGCGCCCTTTGATGTCGAGGGCGGCGTTAAGGTCTGGGGCCATGCGACGAGTCGCGATCTTATGACGTGGGATTACGTTGGCGCCCCACTGCTGCCCGACGAGCCGTTCGATTGCCATGGTGTGCCGAAGACGGTCGCATTCGCGTGCTCTATACGGGCAACGTTAAGCTTTCCGATGCTGACGGTACGTACGATTACGTCAATACCGGCCGCCGCGCCGATACCGTCTATGTGGAGAGCGTTGATGGCCTTGCCGGTCGGGAGTTCAACCAAAAGCGCGTGGTGCTGGCGTCCGAGGATTATCCCGAGGATTTGACCTGCCACGTGCGCGATCCCAAGGTGTGGCGTGACGCGGACGGGCGTTATCACATGGTGCTGGGCGCCCGTCGTCGCGTGGATGGTCCGCATGTCGATAGTCGATTTTGCGCCATGCACGGCGAGGGCGCCGGTCGCGATGTGGGCGAGATCTTGGTGTATGGCTCGGCCGATATGCTGAGCTGGGAGCTCGAGAGCCGTGTGTCTACGCCCGAGCGTTTTGGCTTTATGTGGGAGTGCCCTGGCTATATTGAGCTCGATGCGAATGGCGATACCGCTGCATTTTTGTCGTTCTCGCCCCATGCCTGTATCGGGCGACATTACGGGTGGCAAGGACGCTTATGAGCTGGGCGAGTTCCGCCTGTGGGACGCCGGTTTTGACTTCTATGCGCCGCAGGAGTTCACGGCCGAGGACGGTCGCCATATTCTAATCGGCTGGATGGGCATGCCCGATGAGCCGACCTATGGCAACGCACCGACCGTGGTGTGCGGCTGGCAGCACTGCATGACGGTGCCGCGCGAGCTTACGGCCGGTGACGGCGGCGTGGTGCTGCAGCAGCCGGCGCGCGAGATCGAGCGCCATTATGCCTCGGTGCGTGTGGGGGAGGGCTCGTTGGAGGTTGCCGGCGATACCTGCTTTGACGTTGTTGCCGACGGTGTCGACGGCGCGTTTACCGCGATCGTTGATGGCGATCTGAAGCTGTCGTTTGCGCCCGCCGAGGGCGAACTGCCCGCGCGCTTTGAGATGCGATTTACCGATGAGGATCGCGCTTCTG
>USDE01000234.1 GCA_900553345.1 uncultured Collinsella sp. | reverse complement strand
CCCGCCGATCCACAGGATGGAGATGGCGGCCACGTACATCGACAGCTGAAACACCGGCAGATTGAGCACAGCGTTGCCAAAAGTCTTCGTCGCCGTGTGCGCGAGCTCGGTATTGACGGTATCGAACTTGGCTTCCTCGTGCTCGGCGCGCACATACGCCTTGACGGCGCGCACGGCAGTGAGGTCCTCCTGCACCACACCGTTGAGGTGGTCCATTGAGGTCTGCAGCTGGCGGTAGAGCGGGCTCACGCGGTAGGTGATGACACCCAGCACAATCGCCAACACGGGCAGGATAATCGCGAAGACCGTCGCGAGCGGGCGCGACAGTACCAGGGCATAGACCAGGCCGACGATGAGCGTCACCGGTCCGCGCACCATGGGGCGAAAGCCGTTGCCGATGGCGTTTTGGATGACGGTAATGTCGGTGGTCATGCGCGTGACGAGCGAGCTGGCGTCGTAGTTGTCCAGGTTGCCAAAGGCGAGCGTCTGAATCTTGCGATACTCGGCCTCGCGCAGGTTAGCACCCAGGCCCGAGGCCACGCGAGCGGATGTGCGGGCATATCCCAAGCCCAGTACCAGCGAAAACGCGGCGCACACCAGCATGCACGTGCCCTGCAGCAGCATGTAGTTGACGTCGCCCGTGGGCACGCCCACATCGATGATGTTCGCCATGATGACCGGGATAAACAGCTCAAGCGCGGTCTCGACCGAGACGAACATCACGCCGAGTATGGCATCGCGACGGTATGCCCCCAAATAGGAAAACAAGATTTTGAGATTGCGCACGCAGGTTCATCCCCCATCAAACGTTGTTCGCAAACGCACGTATTATTGCGCGACAGGCGATGGTGTCAAGTGTTACGAAATCGATTTCTGCAAGGCTAGCGCAGGCGCTAAGCCCGCGCGGCGCGCGACCGTATTCAAATGGAAATGATTGTGGGCGCGATTTTTCGCCCCACCGGCTACATGGACCTTGACTCTACAATCGTTGTAGGGTTTTCACTACACTGGTACGTAAACGAACCAAGCCAGAAAGTCCCGCCCATGGAACACGACCTCACACGCGGTAATGTCCTCAAGACCATCGCGGTCTTCGCCCTGCCCTATATGCTCTCGTACTTTTTGCAGATGCTCTACGGCATGGCCGACCTGTACTTTATCGGGCAGTTTAGCGGCGCCGCCGGCATCACCGCCGTGGGCAACGGCGCGCAGACGCTCTATATCATTACCGTGACGCTCGTAGGTCTGGCCATGGGAACGACCGTCATCGTCGGCCACGCCGTGGGTTCACGCCGCTTCGACCGCGCCGAGGCCGCCATCGGCAACACCATCACGCTGTTTATGGGCGTCTCGGTAGTACTGGCCGTCATCTTGTTTGCACTTTGCCCGCAGGTTGTGGCGCTCATTGGCACGCCGCCCGAGGCGGTCGAAGGCACCGCCGCCTACCTGCGTATCTGCTTTGTCGGCATTCCGTTTATCGCCGCATACAACATTCTCTCGGCCATCTTTCGCGGGCTGGGCGATTCGCGCTCGCCTATGTACGTGATTGGCGTGGCATGCATCATCAACATCGCGCTCGACTTTCTATTTATCGGCCACATGGGGCTCGGCCCCGTGGGCGCGGCGCTCGGCACAGTGACCGCCCAGACGGCCAGCGTTGCCCTCGCGCTCGTGTGGCTCAAGAGCCGCCGCACGAACATCCACGTTAAGCGCAGCGACCTGCGCCCCCAGCCCGAGGTGCTCGGCAGCATTCTTAAGATCGGCGTGCCTGTGGCTGTACAGGACGGCTGCATCCAGGTGGCGTTTATGTTTATCACCGTCATCGCCAACCACCGAGGGCTCGTCGACGCCGCCGCCGTAGGCCTGGTCGAGAAGATGATCAGCTTTTTGTTCATTGTTCCGAGTTCCATGGGCGCCACCGTCAGCGCGCTCACGGCGCAAAACGCCGGTGCAGGAAAGGGCGGTCGTGCGCGTCAGGTACTCAAGGATGCCATGACGATCTCGGTGGTGTACGGCTGTCTGATCACGATGCTGATGTGGCTGGTGGCGCCGGCGTTTATCGGCTTTTTTGCCAAGGACCCCGCGGTGGTCGCGGCCGGTACCGGCTATATGCACAGTTATATTTTCGACGCAATCTTTGCCGGCATCCACATTTGCTTTAGCGGCTTTTTCGCTGCATACGGCAAGAGCTACATCGGCTTTGCGCACAACGTGCTGGCCGTGGCGCTCATTCGCGTACCCGGCGCGTGGCTGCTGTCGAACGCCTATTCCGACACGCTGTTTCCCATGGGCATCGCTTCGCCGTGCGGATCGATTTTGTCGGCAGTCATCTGTGTTGTCGCGTTTACCGTGCTTAACCGGCGCGGAGCTTTTGACAAGTTGGTAGCGTAGCGGATCGTTTGTGTCATACGACGGCCGCGCCGCACGACCTCGGCGCCCCTTCCCCGCCCATTGAAAGGAGCGGTCCTGTGACCGACATGCCAAGTGAACATACTGAGGGCCTGCTCCGCATTGGCGAGGTGGCGCGCTTGTTTAACCTGAGTGTGGGCACGCTGCGCCATTACGAGCAGATGGGCCTTCTTGACCCGGCGCACATCGATCCGGCGAGCGGGTACCGCTATTACGGATCGCGGCAGCTCTCCACCCTCAATACCATCAGCCACCTGCGCGTTCTCGACTTGCCGTTGGCGCAGATCCGTGAGTTTGTGACCACGCGCGATGTGGACCTTATGCAGCGGCAGCTGACTCAGCAGCAGGAGCTCATCGAGCGCAAGCGCCACGAGCTCGAACGCGTGTCGCGTAAGATCGATAACCGGCTTGCGCTGCTCCACGATGCCCTGAACACCGAGCTCGACACCATTTGCACAATCGATGTGCCCGAGCTCCGCTGCGTCGTGTTGCGCGAACGCGTCAACCCTACCGATGCCTATGCGCTAGAGTGGCAAATTCGTCAACTGCAGAAGGGCCAGCACGAGACCTTTGTCTTCCTGGGCAACTTGGGCGTCGGTATTAGCGCCGAGCGCCTCGCCGCCGGCGACTTTGATGGCTACGACGAGGTCTTTCTACTACTCGATGACACCGATGATTACGTGGGCGACGTCGAGACGCGATCCACCGCGCGCTGCCTGGCCATAAGCTTTCGCGGCACGCACGGGCAAGCGGGCCCGCGCTATAAGCAGCTGCTCGGCTATATGCGCGAACATAACCT
>USDE01000233.1 GCA_900553345.1 uncultured Collinsella sp. | reverse complement strand
CCGCCGTTCGTTAGAACGGCGGAACAAGATTAGTGCTCGATCCAACAACGTAAAGTCTCGCCGGCCTGCAGGTGACGCAGATTCTCCGCGGCAATGTCGACCACGTTGTTGAGTGTGGCTGCCAGGTGGAACCAACCGGAGACGTGCGGCGTGATGAGCATGTTGGGCGCATCCCACAGCGGGCTTGTGGCGGGCAGCGGCTCGGGGTCGGTGACGTCGACCGCGGCGCCGGCGAGATGTCCCGACTCCAAGGCGGCAACCAAGTCGTCGGCGACCACAAGGTCGCCGCGGCCGCCGTTGGCAAAGAAGGCGCCCGGCTTCATCGCGGCGAAGAACTCGGCGTTCGCCAGGCCGCGGGTCTCTGGTGTGCTGGGCATAAAGGATGCGACGACGTCTGCCTCCACCAGGCGCTCGGACAGGGCGTCCATGTCGTCCATGTCCTCAAACACAATGGGGTAGACGAGCGGATGACGCTTGATGCCGCGGACGTGCGCGCCCATGCTGCGGCAGAGCGTGGCAAAGTGGCCGCCAATGTCGCCCGCGCCCAGCACCAGCACGTTGGCATTTTTGAGCGAGGTAACCGGCCCCAAATCCTCCCAGCGATGCCCACGCTGCAGATCGTGATAGCCGGGCAGACGCTTCATCATGGAAAGGACCATGGCAAACATGTGCTCGCTTACTGCCTGGCCGTAGGCGCCCACCGAGCAAGACAGTTTGGCATCGGCCGGCACGGTGCCGGCGGCCAAGTAATCGTCATAGCCAGCGGTCTGCAATTGCAACAGCTGGAGATGTTCGCATGCCGTGAGCATGTCAGGGTCGATGTTGCCCAAGATCACGTCGGCATCGGCGACCTGCTCGCGCGTGGCGGCGTCGGAGCTCGTGTAGATAAAGTCCTCGCCCGGAGCGCTCGACTCAAGAATTGTGCGATGACGGTCGTTGACGGGCAACAAAACCAGGATGTTCACAAGCAGTCCTCTCCGCTCGACCTGCCAAAAAGGGACAGGTTTATTTTGGCAGGTTTTATCAGGCAAAACGCTCAAACAAAAACGCCGGATGCAAGACGAGCGTGCCCGTCAGCATCCGGCGCATCCACGGCTACCAGCTCAGCAGCTCGTAGCCGTCCTCGGTCACCACGAGCTGTACCTCGCACTGGGCCGAATCGCTGCCGTCCTTGGTGCGCACACACCAACCGTCACCCTTGCTAATCTTGATGTCGGGCGCTCCGGCATTGACCATGGGCTCAATGGTAAAGACCATGCCCGGAGCCATGATGGTGTCCACATCGGGTGCCTCGGTGGTAAAGCCCACAAACGGGTCCTCGTGGAACTCCTTACCGATGCCGTGTCCGCCGTACTCGCGCACCACGCTAAAACCGGCGTCCTCGACCGTCTTTTGCACGGCCTCGGCCATGACGGACAGCGGCAGCCACGGCTTGACGGCCGCCAGACCCGCCTCCACGCTGGCGCGGGTGACGTCGACCAGGCGCTGGCGCTCGGCCGAGACCTCGCCGATGCAGAACATACGGCTCGAGTCGCTAAAGTAGCCGTCCAAAATCGTGGAGCAGTCCACGTTGATGATGTCGCCCTCGTGCAGCACGTCCGTATCACAGGGAATGCCGTGGCAGACGACGTCGTTGATCGAGGTGCACACGCTCTTTGGGTAGCCCTCGTAGTGGAGGTCGGCCGGCGTGCCACCGTGCTCGACGGTGTAGTCGTAGATCATCTGGTCGATCTGGTTGGTGGTCATGCCCGCGGCGATGTGCTCGCCTACGTAGTCGAGCACGCCCACGTTGATGGCGGCGGAGCGCTTGATGCCCTCGATGTCGGCGGGCGTCTTGTAGAGCGTACGGGGCAGAACCTCCCAGCCCTCCTCCCATAGGCGCTCGAGGCGCTCATCGAAGGCGCTATGGCATTTCTTGTATTTTTTGCCGCTGCCGCACCAGCAAGCGTCGTTGCGGCCCGGCACGGATCCTTTGTCATACATGGCTAACTTCCTTTCATCCGCAGCTAGTATAGCCCACCCACGCGTCCATAAAAGTTGCGGTGATATAGTTCCGATTTAAGCGGTTTAACAGCACAAATAGGAACTATATCACCGCAGCTGATGGAGCGGGATGGCGGGCACTAGCTGCTGCGTGGTTTTGCTAGTAGCTCACCTGGCAGGGAATGCCGAGGGCGCGCACGCGTGCGGCGATCGTGTCGAGCACCTCGGGCACCGCTTTGGCAAGGCCGGCGACCGGCGTCTCGCGCGCCACCGTGTAAATGGTCGCCTCCTGCGGACGAATGCGCTCGAGCGCCGCGAGCCAAGGGCCGACGTACTCCTCGCCAGTGTTATCGAGAGGCTTGCCCTGATACTCGCCGGTCAAAAAGATTGTCTGGATAATGACATGACCGTCAAAGCTCGCGAACGTCTCGATCTGGTGCTCGACGTCGTAGGGGCCAACGGGCTGGTCGAGCAGTTGGATAAACGCCGGGTCGACGGTATCGAGCTTGAGGATATTGTCGTCGACCATCATGAGCGCGTCGTGCACCTCGGGGCGGTCGGCGCGCGTGCCGTTGGAGAGCACGGCGATCTTGGAGTTTGGGGCAAACTCGTCGCGCAGCGCGACAGCGCCGGCGATGGCCTGCGGAAACTCCGGTGCGGCGGTGGGCTCGCCGTTGCCGGCAAACGTGATTACATCGGGGAGCTCGCCCTCGGCTGCCATCTCGCGCAGCTTTGCCTCGAGCGCGTCGAGTACCACGGCAGCTGTGTTGTACGGCTCGTGGCAGGGGCGCTCGGCGTTGAGACCGTTCTCGCAGTAGATGCAGTCGAACGTGCAGATTTTGCCGCTGGCCGGCATCATGTTGACGCCGAGCGAGAGACCAAGGCGACGGCTACGAACGGGCCCAAAGATGGGGCTGGCATTCAAAAACGTAGACATAGGCATATGCTCCTCAAGACAATTAACCTTAAGCATAGCATCGGCTCCAACGTATGGTCCGGGCTTGTGCTTTGCAGGTTTCGTTTTTTAACTCTGCCTTCGATGCCGCGTCATGAAAGGTATCGGGTCGGGTACAGTTAATCTGTTAACAAGGCGTAAGGAAATGCGGGTCCATCCAACCGTACCGATGTACAACTGGATGGGCGTTGATGATGGGGGCACAACATGGATTTTACGGTCGAGAATGCGGGCACCACGATCGCCTGCCGCGAGTATGCCGGCCCAGATGTATCGC
>USDE01000232.1 GCA_900553345.1 uncultured Collinsella sp. | reverse complement strand
AAGCGCTGCGACAAGCCGGTCTTTCTGTTGGTGAACAAGCTCGATAACCCCGATCGCGAGAACGACAGCATCTGGGAGTTCTATTCACTTGGCATCGGTGAGCCCACGCCGCTGTCGGCCCTGCACGGACATGGCACGGGCGACCTGCTCGACGATATCGTGGCCCTGCTCCCCGAGGAAGAGGACGAGGTCGCCGATGAATTCCCTGACGCGCTGAACGTCGCTATCATCGGCCGCCCCAACGCCGGTAAGTCGTCGCTGTTCAACCGCATCCTGGGTGCCGACCGCTCCATCGTGTCCAATATCGCCGGCACCACGCGCGACGCCATCGATACCGTCGTCGAGCGCAACGGCAAGCATTACCGCATGGTCGACACCGCGGGCATTCGCAAGAAGAGCACCGTATACGAGAACATCGAGTACTACTCCATGGTCCGCGGCCTGCGCGCCATCGACCGCGCCGACGTGGCGCTGCTCGTCGTCGACGCCTCCGTGGGTGTTACCGAGCAGGACCAGAAGGTCATGGGCTTGGCCATCGAGCGCGGCTGCGCCATCGTGGTGCTGCTCAACAAGTGGGATCTGCTCGACGACGACCGTAAGCGCGAGGCCTGCATGGAGACCATCGACCGCCGTCTGGGCGTCATGGCTCCCTGGGCCCAGTACCTGCGCATCTCTGCCCTGACCGGCCGCAGCGTCGAGAAGATCTGGGCGATGGTCGATGCCGCCGAAAAGACGCGTTCGCAAAAGATCAGCACCTCGCGCCTCAACACGTTCCTCACCGACCTGCGCGAGTTCGGTCATACCGTGGTGGACGGCAAGCGCCGCCTGCGCATGCACTACGTGACCCAGACGGGCGTCAACCCGCCGACGTTCACGTTCTTCGTCAACCACAGCGACCTGGTCAATGACACCTACCAGCGCTACGTGGAGAACCGCATGCGCTCCACGTTCGATTTTGCTGGCACGCCCATTCGACTCTTCTTTAGGAAGAAGGAGCAAAAGGATGCTTAATCCGATTCTGCTGACCGCCATCTGCGCCGTGGTCTCGTTCTTTATCGGAGCGATTCCGTTTGGCTTGATCCTGGGCCGCGTGTTCAACCATACCGACATTCGCAAAGCGGGCTCCGGCAACATCGGCACCACCAACGCGCTGCGCGTGGCCGGCCCCAAGGTGGCCGCGCTCACGCTGCTGCTCGACTGTCTTAAGGGCGCCATCTGCGTCCTTATCGCCCGTCCGCTCATCGCGAGCGTGGGCTACGGCTTCCCTGTGAGCATTATGGCTCCCGGTGCCGCCGGCGATTGGATGCTCGGCGTCATTTGCCTGGCGGCCGTGTGGGGACACATCTTTTCTCCCTACCTCAACTTCCACGGAGGCAAGGGTATTGCCGTGGGCTTGGGCGTCATCCTCGCCTGGTACTGGCCCATCGGACTTTCGCTGTTGGGCATGTTTATCGTGGCCGTCGCCATTACCAAGTTTGTGTCGGTGGGCTCGCTTGCCGCGGCCATCGGCCTTCCCATCGCTGCCTGCGCGGTCTTTCCGTACAGCAGCCTGGGCCTCAAGTTTTGCATGGCAATGATCGGCATCACCGTAGTGTGGGCCCATCGCGCGAACATCAAAAAGCTCATGACCGGTAAGGAGTCCAAGCTCTCGTTTACCAAGCGCGTCACCGAGCCCGACGATAAGTAGGAGAGAGTCATGAATGTTGCGCTGATTGGCTCCGGCTCCTGGGGAACCGCCGTCGCCGGCCTTGCCGCCGCGCGAGCCGAGCGCGTGATCATGTGGGCCCATAGCGAGCAGACGGCCGCCGGCATTAACGGCGAGCATCGCAACCCCCGCTATCTGGTGGGATACGTGCTGCCGGAAAACGTTGTCGCCACGACGGATTTGGCCCAGGCGCTCGACGGCGTCGAGGCCATCATCTTTGCCGTGCCTTCGACGCACCTGCGTGGCGTCTGTCACCAGGCGGCGTCGTTCATCGCGGACGAGACGCCGGTTCTGTGCCTCACCAAGGGCATCGAGCCCGAGTCCGGCCTGCTCATGAGCGAGGTCATCGCCAGCGAGATCGGCAACGAGTCGCGCGTGGCAGCGCTCTCGGGTCCCAACCATGCCGAGGAGATCTGCCGCGGCGGGCTTTCGGCCGCCGTCATCGCCAGTGAAGACAAGCAAGTGGGGGAGACCTTTAAGGAGCTGCTGCTTTCCACGGCCTTCCGCATCTACCTGTCGCAGGACATGACGGGCGTCGAGGTCTGCGGCGCCATGAAAAACGTCATCGCTATCGTGTGCGGCATCTCTGCCGGTTCCGGTGCGGGCGATAACACGCTCGCCCTCATCATGACGCGCGGTCTGGCAGAGATCAGCCGCCTGGTACACGCACGCGGCGGTCAAGCCATGACCTGCATGGGGCTTGCCGGCATGGGTGACCTTATCGCCACTTGCACCTCGGAGCATTCGCGCAACCGCACCTTTGGCTACGAGTTCGCCCATGGCGTGTCGCTCGACGAGTACCAGGCGCGCACGCATATGGTGGTCGAGGGTGCCGTCGCGGCCCGCAGTGTGAGCGAGCTCGCCCGTTCACTGGGCGTAGACATTCCGCTCACCTTTGCCGTGGAGCAAACGCTCTACAACGGTGTTACTTTGGATAGGGCACTCGAGATTCTCACCGATCGCGTTCCCTCTCAAGAGTTCTACGGACTCGCCGACTAGCGCAGAAAGGCTACTACCATGGGTTCCATCAAAATCGCTCCGTCCATCCTTTCGGCCGACATGGGCAACCTCAAGGGTGAGCTCGACAAGATCGCCGGTGCCGACTACGTGCACTTCGACGTCATGGACGGTCACTTTACCGGCAACCTGACCTTTGGCGTTGACATCCTTAAGGCCGTCAAGCGCTCCACCGATGTACCGGTCGACGCGCACCTGATGGTGTCGAACCCCGACGAGACGGTCGATTGGTACGCAGACGCCGGTGCCGATATGATCACCGTGCACTACGAGGCCTCCACGCACCTGCACCGCACGCTCACCCATCTGCAGCAGCGCGGCGTCAAGGCCGGCGTGGTGCTTAACCCCGCCACCCCCGTGTGCGTACTCGAGAGCATCATCGACGTCGTCGATATGGTGCTGCTGATGAGCGTGAACCCTGGCTTTGGCGGCCAGAGCTTTATGGCGGACATGATGGACAAGGTCCGCCTGCTGCGCGGCAGGCTGCTGGCGGAGAATA
>USDE01000231.1 GCA_900553345.1 uncultured Collinsella sp. | reverse complement strand
GTGCGTACGGCCATGGTTGAGGAGCTCGACAAGGACTACGTCCGCATGGCCCGTGGCGCCGGCGTTCCCGAGAAGGTCGTCGTCGGCATCAACGTTTTGCGCAACGCGCTGATCACCCCGGTCACCACCCTCGGTCTTAAGATCGGTTACCTTATGGGCGGCGCCGTCGTCATCGAGGTCATCTTCAACCTCCCCGGCATGGGTACTGCGATTCTGCAGGGCGTTCAGGGCAACGAGGCGAACCTGGTTCAGGGCGTCGTCATCGTCGTTGCTCTTGCCTTCATCATCATCAACATCGTGGTTGACATGCTCTACCTGCTCATCAACCCGCGCATCAGGACGGTGTAGATTATGGTAAAGATTCGAGAGAAGCAAACCGAGCAGCTCGAGAAGGCTGCCTCCAAGGGGCTCAAGCTCGGTGGCTGGAAGAAGATGACGCTGTCTTCTAAGATTGCCGCCGTCGTGCTGGTGTTGGTCGCCCTGACCGCGATTCTGGCGCCCCTTCTTGCCCCCTATAGCCCGGTCGAGATTTTCACTGCTCGCCAGGCTCCCGGCAATGGATTTATCTTCGGTACCGACGATAAGGGCCGCGACATCCTGTCGCGTATGCTTTACGGTGGCCGTTACTCGCTGATCATCGGCTTCGGTGCTACTGCCATGGCTCTGGTCTGCGGCTCGGTCGTGGGCGCCCTCGCGGCGGTTTCGCGCAAGTCCGTTTCCGAGGCGATCATGCGCATCCTGGACATCATCATGTCCATCCCGGGCATCGCCCTCGCTGCCGTCTTCGTCTCCATCCTGGGCAATTCCGTGCCGTCGATCATCTTCGCCATTGGCTTTATGTACACTCCGCAGATTGCCCGTATCGTGCGCGCCAACATCGTGTCCGAGTACGGCGAGGACTATGTCCGCGCGGTCATCGTTTCCGGCGCCAAGGCTCCGTGGATTTTGATCAAGCATGTTCTGCGTAACTGCATCGCCCCGATCATGGTCTTCACCGTTACCCTGGTCGCCGACGCCATCATCTTCGAGGCCTCGCTGACCTTTATCGGCGCTGGTATCCAGGAGCCCACCGCTACCTGGGGCAACATCCTCGCCGACGCCCGCGGTGGCGTGCTCGCTGGCCGTTGGTGGCAGGCGCTGTTCCCGGGTCTGGCTATCATGATCACCTGCCTGGCGCTCAACATCCTCTCCGAGGGCATTACCGACGCCATGGCCGCTGCTCCCTCCGCCGCCCTGGATCCGACCGATTCCTCCAAGCGCCGCGAGGCCGACCTGCTGGTCTCCGACCCCGTTCGCGCTTACAAGGAGCAGGCTCAGTCCCTGTCCGCCCGTCTTGGCGCCCTGCGCGATGTCGAGCTCAAGCGTAACGACCGCCATGTGCCCGATGAGTCCGTTGAGCCGATCCTTTCGGTCCGTGATTTCTGCATCCAGTTTGAGCACCACGGTGATATCAACGTCGTCGATCATGTCAACTTTGATGTCCGTCCTGGCCAGACCATGGGCCTGGTCGGTGAGTCCGGCTGCGGTAAGTCCATCACCACGCTGGCCATCATGGGCCTGACCGACGATGACGAGCATCTTTCCGGTGAGGTTCTCTGGGAGGGCCGCGACCTGCTCAAGATGAGCAAGAAGGAGTGGTTCGGCCTGCGCGGTACCGATATCGCCATGGTCTATCAGGACGCCCTGTCCTCGCTCAACCCCTCCATGCTCATCTCTGCCCAGATGAAGCAGCTCACCAAGCGCGGCGGAACCCGCAGCGCCGAGGAGCTCCTGGAGCTCGTCGGCCTCGATCCCAAGCGCACGCTCGAGAGCTATCCGCACGAGCTTTCCGGCGGCCAGCGTCAGCGCGTTCTGATCGCTATGGCCCTTACCCGCGACCCCAAACTGGTCATCTGCGACGAGCCCACGACCGCTCTGGACGTTACCGTCCAGAAGCAGGTCATCAAGCTGCTTAACGATCTTCAGGCCAAGCTCGGCTTTGCCATGATCTTCGTTTCGCACGACCTGGCACTGGTCGCCGAGGTCGCTCATAACATCACGGTTATGTACGCCGGCCAGGTTATCGAGCAGGCGCCCACCAAGGAGCTGCTCACCAACCCGATTCACGAGTACACCCGCGGCCTTCTGGGTTCCGTCCTGTCCATCGAGAGCGGTTCGGGCCGCCTGCACCAGGTGCCCGGCGCCGTTCCGAGCCCGCGCGATTTCCCCAAGGGCGATCGCTTCGCACCCCGCTCGAGCCATCCGCGCATTGGCCTGGATACCCGTCCGGTCTTCAAGCGCGTGCCCGGCACCGAGCACTTCTATTCCGAGCTCCCCGACGAGGTGCTCAAGGCAAATGGTTTGACCCCTCACGCGGAGGTGATGTAGATGAGCGATACCGCAGTCAACGGCGTCGAGCCGATCATCTTCCTTGATGACGTCCACGTCACCTTTAGGACCCGTACCGGCTCGATTCTGCACCCCAACCTGGTTCACGCCGTCCAGGGTGTAACGATTAAGCTCATGCCCGGTCAGACGATCGGCATCGTCGGCGAGTCCGGTTGCGGTAAGTCCACCACCGCTAACGTCATGTGCGGCCTGCAGGCCCCCACGAGCGGCAAGGTCTACTTTAAGGGCAAGGACGTTACCAAACGTACCGCCGAGGACCGTCGCCACATGGGTCGCGTCATCTCGGTCGTGTTCCAGAACCCGGCCACGGCGCTCAACCCCCGCATGGTCGTTCGCGAGCAGCTGCTCGACCCCATGCGCGTCCACAACCTGGGTACCGAGGCCGAGCAGGAGAAGCGCGTCAAGGAACTCTTGGAGCTCACCGGTCTGCCCAGCTCCGCTGCCGAGGTTCTTCCCGGCCAGCTTTCGGGCGGCCAGCGTCAGCGCGTCGCAATTGCCCGTGCCCTGTCGCTGAACCCCGATGCCATCATCGCCGACGAGCCCACCTCGGCTCTGGACGTTTCGGTCCGCGCGCAGATTCTGAACCTGCTGACCGACCTTAAGAAGGAGCTCGGCCTGGCCATGGTGTTCATCAGCCATGACATCCAGACGGTCCGCTATATCTCTGACGACATCATCGTTATGAATGGCGGCAAGATCGTCGAGCAGGGCGAGGCCAAGCAGGTCTTCCAGCACCCCCAGGACCCCTACACCAAGATGCTGCTCGGCGCTGCGCCGTCGCTGCTGCATCCCAAGCTCGGCGAGTAACCTCGCTTTCCCTCCCGTGCGCCCGGTTCCC
>USDE01000230.1 GCA_900553345.1 uncultured Collinsella sp. | reverse complement strand
TGCCCGTGTGTTTGTGAACGGCGCGTCGCAGGGCGGCGGTTTGGGTATTGCGACCTGTGCGCTTAATAGCGAGCTTATCAATCGTGCCGCCATCCTCTATCCCTTCCTGTCGGATTTCCGCCTGGTCTGGGATTTGGATGCCGACGACATTGCCTACGAGGGCCTGCGCTATTGGTCTCGCTGGTTTGACGAGGACTCGACTCGTATTGACGAAGCCTATGCCAAGCTGGCGTACTTCGATTCCAAGAACTTTGCCCCTATGGTCAAATGCCCCGTGCTGTTTGGCACCGGCACAGCCGATATCGTCTGTCCGCCAGCGACGCAGTTTGCGGTCTATAACAACCTGACCTGCGAAAAGCGTCATGAGTTCTTTGAAGGCTTTGGCCACGAGGAGATTCAGGATTTTGACGATCTGATCATTCCGTTTTTCTGCAAGGGAGGGGAGGCTCATGTCTAAGTGCGAGAGCAATGTTGACGAGCTGATTGTCCCCGGACTCGTGGGAATTCCTGGAACGGTTTCGTCAAGGCTCGCAGAATATCGGGACTGGCGCGGTGATGTCCAAGCAGATGTTTCTGATTTAGAGACATGCGCTTCGAATCTTGAGATTCAAGGCCTGGCCATTACGGCGATTGACTTTGTTAACCCCTGCGCCCGTTACTCGGAGGTCTCCTTTGAGCTCGGTGACGATGCGATTCACGCTCGTTTGATCGAGCCTGTCGGTCGTGCCCGAGTATCTGAGCGCGTGCCGTTGTGCCTGATGTTCCACGACATCGATCGGCCTGTGCGCGGCTGGCATCACATGACGAGATTTGCCGCCATGGGGTATGCCGTCCTCGCGCTGGATGACGATGTTGCTGGTGCGGACGACCTGCAGCGGGGGATTTCTTCGCCCGCTTTTGTCGAGCGCGTCCGTTGGGGTTGCGCGCTGGCGAAGGTGGCGCGCAATCTTGATGGCATGGACCCCGACCGCATCTTTGCATGGGGCGAGGGTCTTGGCGGCGGAGTCGCGCTGGCGGTTTCTGCTCTGGACGAGCGGGGCCTCGCCTGCACGGCGGTTGCCAATCCGCTTCCTGGCGGCCTCGAGGCGCTGTCGTCTCGGGTGCGCGGATCGGTGCTCATGGGCACATCGCTTATGGATACCGTGAGCGATCCCAAGGATCAGTTTGCCGTATTCAACGGTCTTGAGTGTGACCGGAGGCATATCATCTATGCAAAATACGCTCACGAGCGCATCAATGCGTTCGAAAACGAAGTCGTCGACTTTTTTAACCAAACGTTCTACTCGTGTTCTTTGGCCTAGACGGCCTGGACACTGCCAACAAGAGTGGGTGGCATAGGGCTGCCCGCCAGACAACTAAGGAGATTCTTGTGGCAACTCAGAAATTCACCGGCGTTATCCCTCCCGTCGTTGTTCCCGATACCGAAGATCACCAGCTCGACGTTGCCTCCTTTGAGCGCAGCATCAACCGCATGATCGATGCCGGCGTCGATGGCCTGTTCTTCTTGGGATCCTCGGGCGAGGTCGTCTTCTCCACCGACGAGCGCCGTCGCCAGATTATCGCCGAGGCCGTTCGTATCGTCGACCACCGTGTGCCTGTTCTGGTCGGCATCATCGATACCGAGACCGAGCGCATGATCGAGCACGGCAAGGTCGCCCAGGAGCTGGGCGCCGATGCCCTCGTCGCCACCTGCCCGTTCTATGCCCTGCAGGGCATGACCGAGGTCGAGGAGCACTTCCGTATCCTGCACGAGGAGCTCGACCTGCCCATCTTCGCCTATGACATTCCCGTCTGCGTTCACACCAAGCTCCCCTGGAAGCTCCTTGCCAAGCTCGGCGCCGAGGGCGTCCTTGCTGGCGTCAAGGATTCCTCGGGTGATGACATCTCGTTCCGCTACCTCGTTCAGGAGAACGAGAAGAACGGCCATCCGATGAGCATCCTCACCGGTCACGAGGTTGTTGTCGACGGCGCCTACCTCGGTGGCGCCGACGGTTCCGTCCCGGGTCTCGCCAACGTTGAGCCCGAGGGCTACGTGCGTCAGTGGAAGGCCGCTCAGGCTGGTGACTGGGCTACCGTCAAGGCCGAGCAGGATCGCCTCAATGAGATTTCGCACATCTGGGATGTCACCTCGGGCGTCCAGGGCTATGCCGGTGGCGTCGGCGCCTTCAAGACCGCTATGAACCTTATGGGCATCTTCGACAGCCCGACCATGCCGCGCCCGGTGAAGGCCATGACCGGCGAGAACGTTGAGGCGATTAAGAAGGTCCTCCAGGACAACGGTCTCCTGTAAAGCTTCCCCAGGCACCCGATCTTGGGGCTCAAGTGGTCGGGCGTGACCCATTAGGTCAACGCCCGACCACTTTCACCCCAACCTCGGGCACCTGGGAAACCTTTACTAAGTTGCGGCGATAACACCGCCTTCATTTCCTGTAGTTGTTTTTTATCTCCTAAGGAGAGCGACATGGAGAACAAGTACGTCTGCTCTGTCGATATCGGCGGAACTAAGATCGCGACTGCCATCATGGAGTACCCGGCTGACGGTAGTGTGCCCCATCCCGTTTTTGAGGCTGAGGTTCCTACCGAGGCCCAGGAGGGCGGCGAGGCCGTCTTCCAGCGTATCGAGGCGTCCATCAAGGCTGCTCTCGAGGCGAATCCCGATGTCGAGGTCCTTGGCGTCGGTATCGGTGCCGCCGGCGTCGTCGATCCCAAGACGGGCGCCATCGCGTATGCCAACGAGATCATGCCCGGCTGGTCCGGCGTTCAGTTGGGGCCGCGCCTGCGCGAGGACCTCGGTCTTCCCGTTGCCGTTGTAGGCGACGTGCAGGCTCATGCTCTGGGCGAGGCCCACTGGGGCGTCGGCAAGGGCAAGTTCTCCGTCTTGTGTCTTGGCATCGGTACGGGCATCGGCGGCGCATATGTCGAGAACGGCCGCGTGATGCAGGGTTTCCATGGTGCTGCCGGCCATATGGGCCACATCGAGTGCTCGGCTGCCGCCGGCATTCCCTGCGCCTGCGGGCGTTCCGGCCATCTGGAGTCGGTTGCTTCGGGCACTTCCATTGGTCGAATGTACGATGAGCGCTTTGGTCGCGTCGACCCCAGTCGTCCTTCGGTCGGTCGCGATGTGAACGACCTGTGCCGTGCGGGCGACGCAAAGGCGACCGAGGTCATCCATGACGCCGGCTTTGCGCTGGGGGCCAGCTTGGGCTCGCTCGCTAACATCCTGGACCC
>USDE01000229.1 GCA_900553345.1 uncultured Collinsella sp. | reverse complement strand
ATCTATAGCTGCCGTTTCCCCATATAAAACCTGCCAAAATAAACCTGTCCCTTTTGGCAGGTTTCGGGGTGGCGAGGGGTTGCACTTTAGCGTGCGACAGCGGATAATGCCGAACACTCGACAATACGCTTATTGCTCTTTCTATAGATTGAGGAGGCCCCTATGGCCATGGAATTCAAACGCAGGTTGCCGATCCCCATGGAGATCCGCGAGGAAATGCCGCTTTCCGCCGAGCTTACTGCCAAAAAACAGGCATTCGACGCCGAGGTCGCCAAGATCTTTACCGGCGAGGACGCGCGCAAGGTACTCATCATCGGCCCGTGCTCTGCCGACCGCGAGGATTCGGTGCTTGAGTACATGAACCGACTGGCCAAGACCGCCGAGGAGGTCAAAGACAAACTCATCATTATTCCGCGCGTCTACACCAACAAGCCGCGCACCAAGGGCACCGGCTACAAGGGTCTGCTGCACAACCCCGACCCCGAGGCGCCCGATGACCTGCTCGAAGGCGTTAAGGCCATCCGCCACATGCACCTGCGCGTTATTGAGGAAACGGGCTTCTTCACCGCCGACGAGATGCTCTATCCGTCCAACTACCAGTACCTCGTTGACCTGCTGAGCTATGTTGCCGTGGGCGCGCGCTCGGTCGAAAACCAGGAGCATCGCCTGGTATCGAGCGGCATTTCGGTGCCCGTGGGCATGAAGAACCCCACCGCCGGTTCCACCACCGTCATGCTCAACTCCATTTACGCCGCTCAGGCGCACCAGAGCTTCATCTTCCGCAACTGGGAGGTCGAATGCGACGGCAATCCGCTCGCGCACGCCGTTATGCGTGGTTACATCGGTCTCGATGGGCGCACCTACCCCAACTACCACTACGAGCACCTGGAGCGTCTGGCCGAGCGCTATACCGAGCACGCCGGCTACGCCAACCCGGCGGCGGTCATCGACTGCAACCACGACAACTCGGGCAAACGTCCGCTGGAGCAATATCGCATTTGCAAGGAGGTGCTCGACAGCTGCCGCCGCAACGAGTCCATCTCCAAGCTGGTCAAGGGCTTTATGATCGAGTCCTACCTGGAGGACGGCAACCAGCCGGTCGATGGCGGCGTCTTTGGCAAGTCGATCACCGACCCGTGCCTGGGCTGGGAAAAGACCGACTACCTCATCCACGAAATCGCAGAGCGGGTGTAGGTTACGGCGTTTTACCAAACGCCGTAACCGACCGACGTTGCGCGGGCCGCACCTGTACAATCTGACGTTCAACTTCAAGGGCGCGACCAGAAGGTCAGCGCCCTTTCATTTCACGTCACCTTGTCTCAAATGCGACCTGCTCGCTCATTTATGCTCTACCTGCGGTGTTTCCGTTCTTGGGAGATTTGTCGCTTCTTGCTTGCGTCAATGTATGATTATCTACTGCGTTAAACGGAATTCGATTGTTCTTGAGGGTAGGGGATTTCTTTGGGTCGTGGTGCGGATATGACGCCGCCTTTGCGTTGGCGGTTAGGTGTTGCTGGTGGGGTAGCGCTCGTTGTGTTGCTTGTTGACCAGCTGACCAAGCTTGCGGTTCGTGCCGTGGGCGATGCTCTGCATGTGACCGTTATCCCCGGCGTGATCGATTTTCTGTTTGTTCGCAATATCGGAGCCGCCTTTAGCATGGGCGAGGGGCATGGCATCGCGTTTGCCGTGCTGGCGTTGGCAGTCATTATCGCTATTGCCGTGTACCTCGTTCGTGCACCCCAGCTCGCCCATCTTGAGGTTGTGGGCATGGCCATGGTTGCGGGCGGCGCCGTCGGCAACGCTATCGATCGCCTGACCATGGGCTTCGTGACCGATTTTATTGCCACCACCTTCATCGACTTCCCCGTTTTTAATGTAGCCGATATCGGCATTACGGTCGGCGTCGTGCTGGCGCTCATCGGTTACATGTTTTTGAGCCCCGCCGCTCGCGAGGTCGATGCGACCGCCGAACTCAACGCTCGTGATGAGGCTCGCGCCAAACGCAAAGCCAAGCAGCGTGGGGAGCGTGCCCGCAAGATTCGCGAAAGGAATGAGCGCTAATGGCCGACATCCATATTCTTGTTGCCGACGATTCCGCTGGTCAGCGTCTTGACGCCTATCTGGGCGCCAACGATGGCTGTCCCACACGCTCTGCCTGCGCGCATCTGATCGAGGGAGGCGCCGTTGCCGTCAACGGCGAGACCTGCCTGTCAAAAAAGTATGCTGTGCGCGCCGGCGATCGCATCTCGGTCGACTTGCCCGAGCCGCACGATCCGACCGACGTGATTCCCGAGGCCATTCCCCTCGATATCCGCTACGAGGACGACTACCTCATCGTGCTCTCCAAGCAGCGCGGCCTGGTGTGCCATCCCGCCCACGGCCACGAGAGCGGCACCCTTGCGAACGCTCTGGTCTACCACTGCGGCATCGATCATCTTGGTACCGTGCAGGGTGAGGACCGCCCCGGCATCGTGCATCGCCTGGATCGCGATACCTCGGGCCTTATGCTCGCGGCAAAAGACGACGACACCCAGCGCGCGCTTCAAAATCTCATCCGCACGCGCACGCTCGACCGTCGCTATATCACGCTCGTTCACGGGCACATCGCCATGGATGAGGGCACTATCAACACTGGTATTGCCCGATCGACGCGCGACCGCGTGAAGATGGCGGTTTCCGATGACCCCTTTGCGCGCCAGGCCATCACGACTTTTAAGGTGCTCGAGCGCTTTGATTCCACGCGTTTTGACGACGGCTATACGCTCGTCGAGTGCCACTTGTTTACGGGCCGCACGCATCAGATTCGCGTGCACATGCGCCATATCAACCACGCCTGCGTGGGCGATCCGCTCTACGGCAAGTGCGACGCGCGCGCCGATCAGGGTCTGACCAGGCAGTTCCTTCATTCCTGGCGTGTGGCGTTCGACCATCCCGTGACGGGAGAGCGCATTGAGTGCCGTGATGAGCTGCCGTGGGACCTTGCCGCGGTTCTGGATGACCTGGCCCCGCGTTCGCTCGGCCGCACTGCCGCCGGTGACGAAATTGTCCCGCAGCTCGGTCTGCTCGAAGCCTAGCCAGTATTAGGTGGTTTCTTGAACTCGGTAAGCCTGCGGTAAGATATACGATTGTTTACGTAACGCGTTGCTGGGAGCCTGCATGCTCGCCTTTTTACAAACCAACACACCCATCGTGATCTTCAACCAGATTGTCGTCACGCTGCTCACGGTCTGCTTTCTGTACCAGGTGGTCTTC
>USDE01000228.1 GCA_900553345.1 uncultured Collinsella sp. | reverse complement strand
CGGCTACAGCGGTACCTCGGGCGAGGGCTTCTATACCCAGGACGAGCCGAGTAACGGCCTGCTGGGCCAAACGCGCCGCGGTGAGGCCGAGTCGGTCGCCGTGTATACGCGCTCCGGCCAGCTGGTCGGCGATGACTCGCGTCATGCAACGACGTACAATCCGCCGTCGCGTTCTCAGGATAGTGCCGCAGGCGGCTATCGCCCCGGCGCTTACGACACGCCGTCGAGTTATGCCGAGAGCGCCCGCGCTCGTGCCGCGGCACCTGCGCCCGCTTCTGCGCCGAGCGACGCCTCGGCCTATGCAAACAACATCATTAACGCCACGCCGCAGCTGCCTGCCTATATCCTGCGCCCTGAGAGCTATGACGATGTCGAGACCGTTGTCCGCCGCGTGCGCACCAAGCAGCCCGTTGCGCTGATTTTTGTTGGCGTTCGCACCGAGGTCGCCAAGCGTGTCCTGGACTTTAGCTATGGCTTTGCCTGCGGCCTGGGCGCTACGGTCAAAGAGGTGGGCGATCGCGTGTTTATGGTGCTGCCCGCCGGCTGCGAGGTCAAGGATTCGGACCTCAAGAAGCTGCGCGCCGACGGCTACCTTAAGTAAACCCAAGACGAGGAGATTCTCATCAACATCTACACCATTGTCCAGCTGGTCAACACGCTGTTCAACTTCTACTCCACACTTATTGTGGTCTATTGCTTTATGACGTGGATTCCCATGAAGCAGGGCGGCCTGCTGCAGGATATCGCCGCGGTGCTCGATAGCGTCTGCGGTCCGTGGCTCAACCTGTTTCGTCGGTTTATTCCGCCGATGGGCGGCGTTGATTTTTCGCCGGTCGTTGCGATTATTGCGTTGCAGTTGGTGCAGAGGCTGATTCTGCAGCTTCTTATAGGTATACTCGTATAGTACTGGCTCAGTAACTTACGTCGGGCGCCCGGCGCCAAGGCGATGATAAAGGAGAACTTGTTATGGCTATTACCCCTGCTGACATCCAGGCTCAGACTTTCTCTGAGGCCAAGCGCGGCTATGATCCCGCCGAGGTCGACGTCTTTTTGGAGACGCTGTCCTCCGAGGTTGACGCTATGCTTGCCAAGATTGTCGATCTTAAGGGTCGTCTGACTGCCACCGAGCAGCAGCTTGCCGACACGCAGGCCCAGCTTGCCCAGGCTCAGGACGCTGCCGCTCAGGCCGTTCCCGCCGCTCCTGTGGCCGCTCCCGCACCCGACTTCTCCGCTCAGGAGCGCCAGATCTCCGCTGCGCTGATTGCTGCCCAGCAGACCGCCGAGGGCATCGTCAACGATGCCAACGAGAACGCTGAGCGCATCCGCAACGAAGCCGACGCCAAGGCCCGCGAGGTCATCCGTCAGGCCCTGACCGAGAAGCAGGCCGAGCTCGAGGAGATCGACCGTCTGAAGGCTTCCCGTGAGGAGTTCAAAGCCGAGTACCTCAAGCTCATCCAGCACTTCATGGACGATGCCCAGAATTCCTTCCCCGCTGATCTTATGGCCTCCACGCCGGTTGGTTCTGCCGCTTCTCCTGCGGTGACCGTTCCCGCCGCCGAGCCGCTGCCTGTCGCTGATCCGGTTGTCCCCGTGGCTGACCCCTTCGCCCCGATCGACAACTTTGCTGCCGACGACCTGGACTAGCTCCAGAGCTACAATCTAGTGCCCTTAAGAGGAGCTCGCACCTGCGGGCTCCTTTTTTGTGGCTGCATACGGGTTGGGAAACAAAACGCCGAGCTCTGCGTGTGATAGGGCAGAACTCGGCGAAGGGTGCGCGGTAAAAGGTAGATTTTAGGGCATGTGCCAAAAACTACTTGAGGAGGAAGTCAGAGAGGGGAATGGTGCGGGCATCGCGATGCTCGGGATCGGCGATGTGGTCGGCAGGATAGCCGCAGACGAGCATGTGATAGGGATAGACGCCCTCGGGCAGGTTGAACTGCTCTCGGGCTAGCTCGGGCTTAAAATGGCATACCCAACACGTTCCCAGGCCTTGCTCCTCGGCCTCCATCATCATTTGATCGCAAACAATCGAGGTGTCGATAGCGCTGGAGTTCATCTGGTCATAGGGGCGAACCCAAGCGTCGTCGGTAACGCTGCAAATGAGGAAGATGAGCGGAGCGCCAAAGATGGACCCATCACGAGCAAACCGAGGCTGACAAGCAGCCGCCTTCTCCAAAAGCTCGGGCGTATCTAACACCATCACACGGGTTGGATGATTATTACAAGCAGAAGGAGCAATACGCCCAGCCTCAACAATGGCATCCACCACAGCCTGCTCCACAGAACGATCCTGGAATTCACGACAAGAATACCGAGACCGAGCCAGATCCAAATACGACATACAAGCCCTCCAACAATTAAAAATCAAACAAATCCAAGGTAACCCAAAGAGTACCCAAAGCAGCAATCAGCCAAGCGCTCATCAAGGGCCAAAGTGTCCGAACGGGTACCAAAGGTCCCTTCAGCCAAACCCCCATTGCGCTAAAACTATCAGCCAAAGTTCCCAATGGTGGTACATAAGGGAGCGGGCCCGACCACTGATGCCTTTTGAACGACTCTGCTTGCAGCTGGAGTGAAAAAGGCATCAGAGGTCGGGCCCGCGACCGGTGGGATACGTACGGCTAATTAACTGTTCTTCATGACAATCGAATCCACGACATCGGCCACATTCTCGCAGCAGTCGGCGCAGTACTCCAGAAAGGCGTAGACGTCACGCCAGGCGATGACCTCGAGCGGGTCCTTGCCGTTGACGTGCAGGTTGCGCATGGCGTTGATGTAGAGCTCGTCAGCCTCGGACTCGATGGTGTTGATCTGGATGACGAGCTCGCGCAGGGTCTTGGACTTGCGGTAATTGGGAAGCTCGACCATCAGGTCCTTCATAGCGCGGCAGGCGTCGGTCACCTTGTGGGCGATCACGATGGCATCGGGATGGATGCTCTGGATGTTAGTGAAGTAGACGCGCTGCACGACGCCCTCGATACGGTCGAGCACGGTGTCGAGCGAGCAGCTCATCAGATCCAGATCCTCGCGCTCAAGCGGGGTGATAAAGGCAGTGAGCAAGGCATCCTCGAGCTCATGGTGCTTCTTATCGGCCGCATGCTCAATCGCATGCATCTCCTCGAGCATGCCGTGGATCTGCGCGGGGTCAAAGTTCTCAAAAATCTTGATGAGCAACTCTGCGGCCTGGACGGCAAGGTCGGCGCAGGCGACGTAGTTGTCAAAGTAGAACGAATCGGGTTTCTTTGCCATGGGTGGG
>USDE01000227.1 GCA_900553345.1 uncultured Collinsella sp. | reverse complement strand
TCGATTAGCGGTGTTAAACGTTTTTCGCAGGTGACGGACCATTTTCTCTGGCTGTCGGAGGCGGGTGTTTCGCTTCCCGTGTATAACGTAACCGCGCCTGTGGCACCCCTTTTATTGGGGGAGCAGCGAAGTCTTTTTAAGCTGTTTTACTTGGACACCGGAATGCTCATGTCGTCGTATTCCAAAAAGGTTGCCCAAGGCGTTTTTGATGGAGAGGCAGAAGGCCCCTTTGGCATGAATATGGGGGCGGCGTTTGAGGGCTTTGTTGCCCAAGAGCTCAAAGCCCATGGATTCAGATTGCGCTACTTTACATCGAAAAAGGTTGGCGAGCTCGATTTTGTGGAAGAGACGTTCGATGGGGAAGTGCTTGCCATCGAGGTCAAGTCGGGCAAGAGCTTTAGGTCCCATGCGGCGCTCGACAACGCGCTCGTGACGAAGGGTTACGGAATCGACCGTGCTCTGGTGCTTGCTGAGTGCAACCTGCACCGCGATGGAGAGGTGTTGTATCTGCCCATCTTTATGGCGGGCCTCTTGGAGCCGTAACGCGTTGCCGGCTCTTCCAGCCCTCCTTTAACCTTCGCTACTCGTCTCCGTCGTTGGGGTCGCCCTTGAGGGTGTTGATGTCCAGGTACTGGTTGTCGTCCTCTTTTTGCTGCGTTGCCGATTCGGGCGCGGTGGGGCCACGGAACAGCTGGAATCCCTCAAACGCGATCACGCCGAGCAGAGCGATGATGATGGCGATAAAGACAACCTTTGCCGCTTGAGGAAACTCGGAGAAGTGCGGCGGCTCTTCCTCGGTGTAGTAGTCGGCAAAGCGCTCGTCGTCGGTGCCGCGGGTATACGACGATGCCGATGCGTCCTTTACGCCGGTCTTGTTGTACTCGGGAGTGGACGCGTCGGCAAACGGGCCGTTATCGTATGCGCTCGATGCGGATCCGTAGTCCTCGGTCTCAATGCGGGAGGCGCGGGACGCGGCATCAAAGCGGTCGTTGTACGCTGTTGTTTCGCTGTAATCGGAGTCGCGTTCCTCGGCAGCTGCAAACAGCGGGTTGACCGGAATATCGAGCGCCGGCATGTCGGCCGAGGTCTCGTCCAAGTCGGCCGCGGCCCAGGAATCGAAGGCAAACTGGCGGGTTGCAAAGTCGTCGAGATCCGCAACGGGCGGTTCGGGCGCATTGTGCTGTGCCGCGGCGATAAACGATGCCGTCTCGGTAGGATCGTCTGCCGAAGGGGTTTTGCCGCCCATGAGTTCATCGGCGGTCCAAGGTTGGTCGCTCATCACGTCGTCGAGGCTCAACGCAAACAGATCGTCTTCGCCCTCGTCAAACGCGTTTTTCGCATGCCTGGCGGTAGGCGCGGTGCCTCCGTGGCTGCTGCGCGATGCGTTGCTCGGCCTCATCTTGTCCCATCCTTTCGAACTGTCTAGCCCTTCGATTATATGGAACTTGCCTTGTCACCGATGCCCGGATTCGCGCATTCAAGAACTCGTACTAAGGGGAGGATGGTTCAGGCGGGTCGTTTACTTGTCGTCAGCCTCTGCCTTGGCCTCGTTGAGGTAGCTGTAGAAGCTGTACTTGGAGATGCCAAAGAACTCGCAGGCGCGCTCGCTCGATTTGGAGACAAGGAAGGCGCCTCGGCGGTCGAGGTATCCGATAGCGCGAATGCGCTCGTCCTTGGTCATGAGGGCCGCAGGCTTGCCCACGTACTGCTCGCACTCGCGCAGCAGATCCTCGAGCAGGTCGCCGATGTTTTTGGTGATGGGATCGGGCTCGGTGTATCCCTTGTCGCCCGTGCCGGTGAGCGCTTCGAGCGAACGCTCAAACGCCTTCATGAGCGTGATGTCAAAGTTGATGCCCATAATGCCAACGGGGTTGCCGTCGTCATCGCGAATGAAGATGGTCGACGACTTGAGCAGCTTGCCATCGGCGGCCTTGGTGAGATACGGCGCGCGGTCGTGGACCTCGGTGGCATCCTCGTTCATGGACTCGAGCACGATGTGGCTGGGGCCGTCGCCCAGTTTACGTCCGCTGACGTGGCCGTTTTCGATCACCACGATAGAGTGGTCCATGTCCTCGGTCTCCAGATCGTGGACGACGATTTCGCAGCTGGGGCCAAACTGTAGCGCCAGGCTGTGCGCAAGACGCTTGTAAAACTCAATCTGTGCGGGGGTCATGGGTGCCTTCCTAAAAATAAGTTTGGGCTCACTGTGCCACAAATGCCACATGGTCGCAAATAACGAAAGCGTCGCTGCGTTATAAGGCCGCCAACGGCCAGGACACCATCTTTATGCACCCGCGGCGCGAGTTATGGGTACGATGGCTTCAGGGGAGGTATCGACATGAAACTTGGATGCGTCATTATGGCTTCGGGCGAGGGCAAGCGGTTTGGATCTAACAAGATGTTTGCTGATATCTGCGGAAAGCCGCTGATTCAGCGGACGATTGAGTCGGTGCCCAAAGGATTTGACGTTGTTGTTACGACGCGCTGGCCCCAAGTTGCCGAGATTTGCCGTGAGCTGCGCTGCGCGTGCGCGCTGCACGATGGCGCGCTCAGGAGCGAGAGTGTGCGCGCCGGTCTTACCTGGGGAGCCGATCGCGGCTGGAAGGGCTGCCTCTTTTTGCCGGGCGACCAGCCGCTCGTGAGTTCGGATTCCTTTGAAGCACTCGCCGGTGCTTTTAAGGCCAACGGCGGCGTTGCGCCCGTGCGTCTTGCCCTAAACGGTGAACCCGCCTCGCCGGTGCTGTTCCCTGCGAGTCTCTTTCCCGACCTTATGGGGCTTAAGGGCAAGGATGGCGGATCGTCGCTGCTGCGCGGCCGCGCCGATGTCCAGTTGGTCGAGGCACGTGCCTACGAGTTGTGGGACGTCGACACCGCCAAGGGCCAGCACCGCGTCTCGGAGCACGTTGCGGCCTGCTCGTACTTTGATCGCGTGGCGGACTTTATCAAACAATAAGGAGCCCCGTTCCAAATTAGCTACCCTTTTAAGCTGGTGGCGACGACGGGGCGGCCGAGGGCGGCCTCGAAGCGGTCGGCCATCGTGGGGTCGCTGAGCGTGTCGACTTGGTTGAGCATGACGCGTGCGGTGCTGAGTTCCAGCGCCTGCATTTCGGCATTGAGCACCCGGGCGACGCGCTCGGGCGTGGCGATGTCGGTGGGCTCGCAGCCGCACCGCTCGCAAAAGAGCTCGGGACGGTGGACGGCTTCGTTGATGGGCTTGCCGAATCCCGAGGCGCCGACGAGCCAGATGACGTTGGCCGTGCCGGCGGGAACG
>USDE01000226.1 GCA_900553345.1 uncultured Collinsella sp. | reverse complement strand
GGGCGGTCAGGTGTTACAGATTGAGATTGTGCCGGCGGACAAGTTCGTTTGTCTCAATCTGTAACATCTGGGTCCGTTTTGAGTCGCCTGCTGTTACAGATTGAGACAGTCTGCTGCAGAATACTTTCGATAACTAGCCGTTCACGTTCTGACTGATGAATTTGTCCTGATAGGCGCCCTAGAGCGAGATTTCGCGGCTACAATAGTGCGGTTACAACGACGTAATGCACTCAATGCAAGAAAGGATCCGCATGGCAAGCCTGTCGGATGAAATCTCGTCGCGCCGCACATTCGCGATCATCAGCCACCCGGACGCCGGTAAGACCACGCTTACCGAGAAGCTGCTGCTCTATACCGGCAGCATCCAGACCGCCGGCTCGGTCAAGGGCAAGAGCTCGGCCAAGCATGCCGTTTCGGACTGGATGGACATCGAGAAGGAGCGCGGCATTTCCGTTACCTCCTCGGTGCTGCAGTTCACCTACAACGGCGCCTGCGTCAACATCCTCGATACTCCCGGCCACCAGGACTTCTCGGAGGATACCTACCGTACCCTTATGGCCGCCGACGCCGCGGTCATGGTCATCGACGGCGCCAAGGGCGTCGAGGCCCAGACCAAAAAGCTCTTTAAGGTCTGCACGCTGCGCCACATTCCCATCTTTACCTTTGTGAACAAGCTCGACCACGAGGCTCGCGACCCGTTTGAGCTCATGGAAGAGATCGAGAACGTCCTGGGCATCAATACGTATCCTATGAATTGGCCGATCGGCAGCGGCCGCAACTTCCGCGGCGTGTTCGATCGCCAGACCCGTCGCGTCATTGCCTTTGAGGGCGATGGTCACGCCAACGCCACCAAGAAGGTCGCCGAGGTCGAGGCCGAGCTGGGCGACCCCGCCATGGATGAGCTCATTGGCGAGGAGAACCATAAGAACCTAATGGACGATATCGAGCTGCTCGATGGCGCCGGCGACGAGCTCGACTTGGATGCCGTGGCCTGCGGCAAGCTGAGCCCGGCGTTCTTTGGCTCGGCGCTCACCAACTTTGGCGTGGAGCCCTTCCTCAAGGAGTTCCTGCGCCTGGCCCCGACGCCGCGCGCCTATACCGATACGCTCACCAGCGAGCCGGTCGATCCCTGCCGCGACGACTTTAGCGGCTTTGTGTTTAAGATCCAGGCCAACATGGACAAGAACCACCGCGACCGCATCGCCTTTGTGCGCATTTGCTCGGGCAAGTTCGAGCGCGGCATGGATGCCTTCCACGTGCAGGGCAACCGCAAACTCAAGCTTGCTACGGGCACGTCGATGATGGCCGATGACCGTGCCATCGTGGACGAGGCGTACGCGGGCGATATCGTGGGCCTGTTCGACCCGGGTATCTTTAGCATCGGTGACACCGTGTGCTCCGGCAAGCGCCACGTGCAGTATCCGCAGATCCCGACGTTTGCCCCCGAGATGTTCGCTCGCATTACGCAGGTCGACACGCTCAAGCGCAAGCAGTTCGTCAAGGGCATGGAGGAGCTTGCCCAGGAGGGTGCCATCCAGATCTTCCGCGAGCTGGGTGCCGGTATGGAGAGCGTCATCGTGGGCGTGGTCGGCGTGCTGCAGTTTGAGGTGCTTGAGCGCCGTCTCAAGGCTGAGTACCGTGTTGAGGTTCGTCGCCAGCCGCTGCCCTATACAGACATCCGCTGGATCCAGAACGACCCCGACACCATCGATATCCCGGACCTTTCGCTCACGCGCGACACGCTGCGCGTCGAGGACATGCGCGGCGGCAAGCTGCTGCTGTTCACGAGCCCGTGGAACGTGGACTGGGCAACCGACCACAACCCCGACCTTATCCTGTCGGAGTTTGGCAACGTGGCCTTTTAACGCATCGGCGCGGTGACCCTGCGGGGCTGCCGCGCCATTTACTTGCCTGATGCCGTGTGAGCGGCTATCATACCCACCGTCGTCTCAAGACCGGGGCGTCCGAGCAGTTCGGGTCCGATATCCTGCTCGTTAAACCTAAAACCAAAGGAGTACATAATGATCAAGAAGGTCATGGAGGACTACAAGGTCCTGTTGCGGAGCATTCCCGCGGCAACGGTTTCGCTGTTTTTCGTGAGCGTTATCATGATGAACCTGCTGGCCAACAAAGAGCTTATCAGTCTGCCATATCTGGCACTCGATTGCGGCTTTGTGGTGAGCTGGGTTTCGTTTTTGTGCCAGGACATGATCTGCAAGCGCTTTGGCGCCAAGGCATCCATCAAAATTTCTATCCTCGCACTGCTGGTCAACCTGGCCGTGAGCCTGTGCTTTTGGGCATGCTCGCTCACGCCCGGCATGTGGGGCGCTTACTACGACACGGGCATGATCGAGGTCAACACTGCTCTCAACGCCACCATCGGCGGCACCTGGTACGTGGTGCTGGGCTCTTCGCTGGCGATGCTCGTTTCTGCCGTGGTTAACTCCACGCTCAACCAGTCGCTCGGCCGTATGCTCAAAAAGAATAATTTTGCGAGCTTTGCCTTCCGCTCCTATGTGTCCACGGGTGTTGGCCAGTTTATCGACAACCTGGTCTTTGCCATTGTGGTGAGCCACACGTTCTTTGGTTGGACCTGGGTGCAGGTCCTTATGTGTTCGCTGACCGGCGCTGTCGCCGAGCTGCTGTGCGAGGTCTTCCTGAGCCCCGTGGGCTACAAGGTCGTGCGCGGCTGGGAGCGCGAGAATGTGGGTTCCGAGTACCTCGAGCGCCACGCAACCGCCTAAGGAGCAAGTATGCGGGTTTTGATCACGGGCGCTTCGGGCGGTATCGGAGCCGCGTGCGTGCAGCGCTTTTTGGACGAGGGCCACGAGGTCGTGGGCTTTGATCTGCTGCCGGCGGCGATCGAACACGAGCGCTACCGCCATCTGATCGTTGATGTCCGCGAGCCGGACTCGTTTCCGGTCGACCTTGAACCCCAGGTAATCGTGAACGTTGCCGGTACGCAGGATTCGGCCGACGACATCGCCGCTAACCTGTGTGGCACCATCAATGTGACCGAGCGCTACGCCTTTGTGGGGGAGGGGCTTGCCGCCAAGCCGGCGCCGGCTATCAAATCCGTGGTCAATGTGGGGTCGGCGAGCGGACATACGGGATCGGAGTTTCCCGCCTATGCCGCCAGCAAGGGCGGCGTTATCGCCTACACCAAGAACCTTGCAAACCGCCTGGCACCGCAGGCCATCGCCAACAGTGTGGACCCGGGCGGCGTTATCACGCCGCTCAACCGTTGCGTGATGGAAGACGAACACCTGTGGAACCAGAT
>USDE01000225.1 GCA_900553345.1 uncultured Collinsella sp. | reverse complement strand
TCGCCCCAGGAGCGAAAATGCGCCCTGCTGTTCCAAAACTATCAGCTTTTCCCCAATATGACGGTGGCCGATAACGTATGCGCCGGTGTAAAGGATGCGGGCGACGCCGCCGCGCGCAAAAAGCTCGCCGAGCGCTATCTGAGCATTTTCGGTCTAGCCGATTTCGCCGACCGCTATCCCGCGCGACTCTCGGGCGGTCAGCAGCAACGCGTGGCGCTTGCCCGCATGGTGGCGGCGCATCCGGGCATCTTTATGTTCGACGAGCCCATGAGCGCACTCGATGCGTATCTCAAGAGCGCGCTTGAGCAAAACATGCTCGACCTGTTCGACGTCTGCAACCGTACCGTGCTCTACGTGAGCCACGACATCGACGAAGCGTGCCGCCTGTGTCAGCGCATCTGCGTGATGCACGACGGGCATGTTGAGGAGATCGGCTCCATCGAGGACGTGGTCCGTCGTCCGCAGACGCTGGCGGCACTGCGCCTGACGGGCTGCAAGAATACGAGCCGCGCGCGCAAGATCGGCGACGAAGAAGTTGAGGCCCTCGACTGGGGCATGACCTTTAATGTGGGCCGTGAGGTTCGAGATGACGTGGCGTACCTCGGTATTCGTGCGAGCTACTTCCATGTTGACAATCGCGCGGAGCGGGGCCGTAACAGCTACGATTTGCACGTGGCCCGTGTGAGCGATTCGCGCTTTGAGCGGCTGGTGCTGTTGGACGTGCTGCGCGTCGATGCGCCCACGCGTCTGCAGTGGAAGGTCAACAAGGTGGGCGTGCCTGTAGAAGAGTTGCCGCAGGCGGGGGAGACCTTGCGCATGCATTTTGATGCGAGCAGGATTCATCTGGTTCGTCGGTAGGGTAGAGGGCGGGCCGTCGAGGATTCTCGGCAGCCCGCAGTTTCGTTCCCTACCGTTCGCCGAATGTAGAATGGTAATTAATTATCAAGCAAGATAATAATTTATTAAAAGGCAACGGGTGCCTCTGTCGTACGAATGTCAACGGTGTTCGCATGGTCGATAACCGTTGATATAGTTGACCTCAACTTGTAAAGGAGGGTGCGCACATGCCGCAGACGACATACATTCGCCGCGTTGCCGCGCGCGCCCTGTATATGGCTCGGAGCCGCATATGAGCAGGTATGTTCACGGCTCCGGGAGAGACGACGCACAACTAAATAATCGACCGCAAAGCAGGTTCCCTAAAATTCCTGGTTTAGGCGCGGCTGGGTTTTCGCCACCCACCGTGCAGCAATACCGTAGTTATCCGTATTTGGTTCGAGAGGGGAACCGTCATGGCTGAAGAATTCGATTTCCATCCGATGTGGGAGAGCCTCGGCATGAATCTTGCCGATCACGACATGCTGCTGGGCGCCGTGGGCCAGATGTACGGCGATATGTTCCTGACGCAGAACAATCGCCCCAAGTCCACGTCCTACCTGGATTTTGTCGCCACCAACATCCACAGCGGCCGTATTAAAGAGATGCTCGACAAGAAGGAGGCCGGCGAGGCCACCAAGATCGTCGGCTCGTTCTGCGTGTACGTGCCCGAGGAGATCGTGCTTGCCTGTGACGGCATTCCCGTGGGCCTGTGCTCGGGTGCCGACTGGGCAACCGATAAGGTCGAGGAGCACCTGCCGCGCAACACCTGCCCGCTTATCAAGAGCTTTGCCGGCTTTAAGCTGGGCGAGGTCTGCCCCTACATTGAGTCGAGTGACCTGGTGGTAGGCGAGAACACCTGCGACGGTAAGAAGAAAGCCTACGAGTTCTTTGCCACGCAAAAGAACATGTACGTCATGGATATTCCCAACGTACACGACGAGTCGACGCTCGTGACCTGGAAGGCCGAGGTCAAGAAGCTCGCCGCCAAGATCGAGGAAGAGTGCGGCGTCAAGATCACGCCCGAGCGTCTGAAGGCCGCCATCCACGCCGTCAATGAGAAGCGTCGCGCCCTGCAGCGCCTCGCTGCCACGCGCGCTGCCGACCCGGCGCCCATCAGCGGTCTCGACAGCCTGCTGACCGTTCAGGCCGCCTTTATGGACGACACGCCGCGTCTGACCGGAGCCATCAACGAGATGGCCGCCGAGTGCGAGCAGCGTGTCGAGGCCGGCGAGGGTGTGGCGCCCAAGGGCACCAAGCGCATCCTGTACACCGGTACGCCCATGGCCGTCCCCAACTGGAAACTGTTCAACCTTATCGAGAAGGCCGGCGGCGTCGTGGTAGGCGAGGAGTCCTGCACGGGCTCGCGCTACTACAAGGACCTGGTCGACGAGTCCGGCGAGACGGTCGACGAGATGCTCGATGCCATCGCCGAGCGCTACTTCAAGATCAACTGCGCCGTCTTTACGCCCAACGATCAGCGTATGAAGGACATTGTCCAGATGGCCAAGGACCTTCATGCCGACGGCATCGTCGACGTGGCTCTGCAGTTCTGCACGCTCTACGAGATGGAGTCGTTTGCCGTGGAGAAGGCCGCCGAGGAGGCAGGCATTCCGTTTATGCACATCACGACCGACTACGCCGGCGAGGACGCCGGTCAACTGCAAACCAGGATTGAGGCTTTCTTGGAAACCATTTAGGACTATCCGCCCCGGCGGCTTCTCCAGGCACCCGATCTTGCCGTTCAAACCGTCGCTTGCGTGCCAAAGTACGCGGCGCGTCTCTTTCACGGCAACCTCGGGCACCTGGGAAAGCCGTTTCCTTGGTTGGTTAAAAGGTTTAGGAGTTATATGTCGGAAAATATTGAGCAGCCGTTGCCCAGCACGTTTGAGGAGTTCAACGAGCAGCGCAAGGCGGCGTTTATTCGCGTTAAGGATTACAAGCAGGCGGGTAATCGCCTGGTCGGCTTTTTGTGCAGCTATACGCCGCTCGAGATTATCGATGCCGCGGGCGCTGCAAGTGTGGCCTTGTGCGGCACATCCGACGAGGTGATTCCCGAGGCCGAGAAGGTGCTGCCGGCAAACCTCTGCCCGCTCATCAAGTCGACCTACGGTTTTGCCTACTCGCAAAAGTGCCCGTTTACGTACTTTAGCGACATGATCATCGGTGAGACCACCTGCGACGGCAAGAAGAAGATGTACGAACTGCTCAACGAGCTCAAGCGCACGCACATTCTGCATCTTCCGCAGGGTCGCGATCGCGCCTACGAGCGCGAGGGCTGGTACGAGGAGTGCCGTCTGCTCAAGGAGGAGCTCGAGGGCTTCTACGGCATCACGATTACCGATGACGATCTGCGCGCCGCCGTACGCCGTCGCAACCGTTTGCGTGCGGCTCAGCTCGAGATGTTTG
>USDE01000224.1 GCA_900553345.1 uncultured Collinsella sp. | reverse complement strand
AGCCGTCGCATCGAACTGAGAAGGGGGAGGCCTCGCGGCCTCCCCCTTTTTTGCGTTTGTATCGATATGGGCTAAACGTCTCTATGGATTAATAGCCTTTTCTATTTGAAGAAAATATAATGAATGACCAGCGCGATTGCTACGATGGCAATGATCAAGAGCGCGAATTGGAGACGGTGCTGTTTACGCCGTCTGTTTGACGATGTAAATATCGATTTCCCCTGTTTAGGCGTCTCAAGATAGCGAGCGGAATGCGTTAGAGTTTGCTTGGGACGGGGCCCTCTACGATGTTGCTTGGTGGGTGTTTGTGTTTGCTCCTGGCTGCATGCGCTGTTTTTGGATAAGGGGGCATCTTTTAGATACACCGGATCGCTCGAGGCGACTCCCATATGCCTGCGCGCTGATTGAGATTCTTCAAGGGTTTGATAACGATTGCGAGTTACATACTCAGGCTCTGCATCGTTAATGGGCTCTTGGGAAATATGGGGACGATGGTAGCGTATGGGCTGTGAATAGGCAGAACTATCGTTCTGCAGCGGCTCATACGAATTGTCGGAGGTCTTATCGTCCATGATGCCCTTAGGTTGTCATTAACAACGTGTCTGTGCCCATTGTAAGCCCCTTGTCTCGTTTTGACTGGCGCGTATACGGTATTTAAGGCACGGTTCAGAGAACCTTAACCTTGTTAAGACCTTAGTCATACAGACTTAGATATGCTTATAGAAAGAGACTTAAAAAACTTTATAGCAATGTGTATATATACGATTTGGGTGGGCATATATAAGAGCGTCAAAAGAAGTCCCTGCCACCTAGAAGATGGCTCGGCAGTCCCTTAAAGGAGTGGTAGTCATGGCAAGCATGGTTCCTTATCGTTCGGTCTTTGGTGTTCGTCCCTCTGCTAGCTCGTTGTTTGATCTCTTTGATGATATGACCGATTTGGCAAACAACTCGATTGCCTCCAAGGCTTTTCCTGTCGATGTTGAGGACAAGGGCGACGGGTACGAGGTCAAGGCCTATTTAACCGGCGTCGCCAAGGATGACATCGATGTTGAGCTTAATGAGGGTCGTCTTTCCATTAGCGTGAATGTCGAGGAGAGCGAAGAGAACGAGGGCAAGAACTTCCTGCAGAAGGAGTTTAGCTCGTACAGCGCGACGCGCGGTGTGTACCTGAAGGATGCCTCGAGCGAAGGCCTTTCTGCAAAGTACGCTGACGGCATCCTTACTGTTACGGTTCCTAAGATTGTCGAGAAGAAGAACGTTACGAAGATTTCCATCGACTAGCGCTATCGGCTATTAACATCGGTGCCTACGTTAAAGGGGCTGGGAAGTGATTCCCAGCCCCTTTTTCTGTTTAAGACGATCTACTGAATGGTCATGGGCCGATATTGCCCTGCGGGACGTATCGTGAGTTTATGCAGTCCCTCAACGCGGGTGGCGGTGCTGCCAAGCTCGTTGTCGAGTGTTGCCCCAAGTGAGTTTGCATAGCTTTTGACGGTAAGGCTTGGGCGATTGTTGTCTTGGCTAATGTGCATCGCGATAAGTTGCTCGGTGCGATCGGTTACCAGCTCGCGTGCGACATCGGCGGCCTGATCGTTGGAGAGATGCCCTTTTGCAGACAGGATGCGTTCCTGAAGAAAGCGAGGATAGTCTCCTTGACGTAGCATGGCCACGTCGTGGTTGCTTTCGAGTGCGAGAATGCGACAGTCCTTGAGCGTATCGATGGCATGCTTCGACAACGCGCCGGTGTCGGTTGCAAAGCCAATCGAATCACCCTGAGCGTCAAACCGGTAGCCGATGGGATTGACGACGTCGTGGGATGTCGAATACGTCTGAATGTGGACTCCGGCAATAGAGAGGGTGTCGCCTGGGTCGAATTCTTCAACAGGCAGATGTGCGAGGCTTTCTTTTGATGTGAGCGTGCCTCTGCTGGAAAAGACCGGGCCATTCCAATGCTTACACCACACCTCAAGCCCCTTAATGTGGTCGCTGTGCTCATGGGTGACCACAAGGGCCGACACGTCGTCTGCCGAAAGGCCGAGCTCCGCCATGCGTTTGAGCGTCTCGCGGCGAGACAGTCCATCATCGACCATAATGAGCCCTTGCGGGCCCTCGATGAATGCACAGTTGCCTTTAGAGCTACTGCCGAGGATATGAAGGTGCAGGCGAGACATAAGATTCCAAAGGATACAATGGGTGCGGACGAATAGAGGAGGAAGCGAATGCCAACGGTATCACAGCATTACGGACACCATGCCGCGCCTGTGGCAGTCAATGGGACACGGACGAGGCAGCAGGCTGCTCCTGTGGTACTCATGGTATCAGGCGGTGCGGACTCGACGGCGCTGCTTCTTATGGCGTGTACATCAAAGCTGGATATCCAAGATGGACGCGGCGTTGCCCCCATTGCTCGCGAGCGCCTGCATGTGCTGCATGTAAACCATCATCTGCGCGGCAAGGCGTCCGATGGCGACGAGGCCTTTGTGCGTGAGCTCTGCGCGAAATATGGTTTACCGCTGTGCGTGGAGCACGCTTATTTTGATGGGGAGTCGGGCAATATTGAGGCCGCGGCCCGCGAGGTGCGCTATGCCGCGGCGCGGAGGTATGTTCGCGAGCTCTGCGCCCAGACGGGGGCACCGCGAACGGCGGCTCGTATCTGCACCGCGCACACGTCTTCGGATCGTGCGGAAACGTTTTTGATGAACGCGATTAAGGGTTCAGGGCCCGCTGGCCTATCGAGCATTCCTCGCCGGAGGAATATCGTGGTGCGCCCCTTGCTCGACCTAACTCATGGCGAGCTCGTGGGCTATCTACAGGTACATGGTCAGCCGTGGCGTGAGGACGAGAGCAATGAGGATATCTCGTATCTGCGAAACTACGTGCGCCATCGGGTAATGCCAGTGGTGGCACAGCGTAATGCGAGCGTGTGCAAGACGATTGGCGCCGCCTGCGAGATCCTTGGTGACGAAGATGCGTTTCTATCCCAGCTGTCGGCACAGGCGTTTCGAAGCTGCCTGCGCAAGGAGGCGGCGGGTGCGCTAGTGCTCGATGCCAGACGCCTTGCTGCGGCCGAGGTGGTAATCGCGCGGCGCATCGTGCGACTGGCGATCAAACGCATCGATCCGGACGCTCGTCCAGAGATGCGACATGTGGAGCGAGTCCTTTCCTGCGTTGCCGAGGGCGCAGGCTCGGTCGCGTCTCGACACGGTCCGGGCCGCAGGATCGCACGGTTCGCCCACGCAACGCACCGAACGCGATTCCTTCGCCACCATGTACGAGGACCGTCTCACCC
>USDE01000223.1 GCA_900553345.1 uncultured Collinsella sp. | reverse complement strand
GGTAAACCCATTCTTTGGAGGGAGGTAGCGGCTTGTCTAAGGGGCCTTTGGTGACCGATGGCGACCTCAAGGCGGCGGCGTCGGCGACGGCGTTCGCGGCAGATGCCATCGAGCGGCACATGTCGAGCGAGATGTACCGCAACGCCGTCACCGCGAACGAGTACTACCGCCAGCACAACGTCACGATCAACCGTTTCGTGCAGAAGATCTACTCGTGCTCCGGTGCCGAGGCCGAGGACTTCACGGCCTCGAAGCTGAGGCTGGCGAGTAACCTGTTCAAGCGCCTAAACGTCCAGCGCTGCACGTACTCGCTCGGTAAGGGCGTGAGTTTCGTGGACGTCTCGGCGGGCGGCAGGGACACGACCAAGGAGGGGCTTGGCGACCGCTTCGACGACGACGTCATGGAGATGGGGCTCAAGGCGCTCATCCACGGTGTGTCATTCCCGTTTTGGAACCTCGACCACATCGACGTGTTCACCGCCGACGAGTTCTGCCCGGTGTGGGACGAGTATTCGGGGGCGCTATACGCCGGCGTGAGGTTCTGGCGGCTCGACTCCGACCACCCGTGGCATGCGACCCTCTACGAGCAGGACGGCTACACGGAGATGGTGTCGGGCGGCAGCGGCTTCGACTTCGAGGTGGCCGAGGCCAAGCGCGCCTACAAGGTCACGTATCGGGAGATACCGGCGGACGGGATGAAGCTGGCCGTCGATGCGGAGAACTACTCCCGCCTGCCAATCGTGGCGGTCTGGGGCAGCGACGCGCACCATAGCACGCTCGTCGGCATGCGCGAGAGCATCGACGCCTACGACCTCATCAAGAGCGGCCTGGTGAACGACACGCGCGACTGCGCACAGATCTACTGGCTCATCAACGGAGCCGGCGGCATGGACGACAGGGACCTCGACCTGTGGCGGGCGAAGCTCAAGCTGACGCACGTGGCCGAGGTCGACGCCGAGCAGGGGCAGTCCGTGACGCCGTACACGCAGGAGGTGCCCGTCGAGGGCCGCAAGGAGACGCTGGCGCAGATCAAGGCCGACATCTACGAGGACTTCGGCGCGCTGGACGTCCACACCATCGCGGCGGGGGCGACCAACGACCATATCGACGCGGCATACCAGCCGATGGACGAGGAGGCCGCCGAGTTTGAGCGCCACATCCGCGAGGGTATCATGGACATCCTCGCATTGCAGGGCATCGAGGACACGCCTGTATTCACGCGCACTCGCATCAGCAACACCAAGGAGCAGGTCGAGACCGTGTGTCTGGAGGCCGAGTGGCTGGACGAGGAGACGATCCTGCGAAAGCTGCCGAACATCACGCCCGACGAGAGGGCGAAGATTTTGGAGCGCAAGCAGCGGGAGCAGGAGGAGCGCATGGCAGCGCTGCCGCCCGCCCTGGCGGCGAACGCGAAGGGTGCCCAGGAGGGCGACGAGGACGACGAGGACGAGGAAGGTGATGAGTGATGGCGGCATTGCAGGTGCTTGACGGCGAGCTGTGGCAGTGGGACACCGGGCGCGAGGTCGAGGTTGTCGGCTGCGAGCAGGTGCATTTCGCCAAGTCGACCACGGGGGCGTGCTACACGGTCGAGGTCGCCGGCAACAAGGCGAAGATTCCCGACGAGCTGCTTCAGGCAGCGGGTCGCGTGTACGCTTGGGCCTATATCGCGGATGAGTCCTATGGCGGGCGCACGCGCATCGAGGCGCTCTGGGACGTAAAGAGGCGAGCCAAGCCCGCCGAGTACATCTACGAGCCGAGCGACCAGCGCACCATCAAGGACGCAGAGACGGCGCGAGACGAGGCCAAGGCCGCGCAGAAGGCGGCGGAGGCCGCGCGCGACAGGGCTGTCGCCGCCGAGGTCAAGGGGGCACGCGCCACGACGCTCGCCTCGGGCTCGGAGGCAACGGCGGCGATGGAGGGCAACGTGCTGGTCGTCGGCGTGCCGAAGGGCGACGCGCTGAGATACAGCGACCTCACCGCCGAGCAGATCGCGGAGCTCAAGAAGCCCGCGACGGACGCGGCTGCTGGCGTGAACAAGGTCAACAACGAGTTCAAGCAGCTCAAGGCTTCTGTCGAAACGGCGGAGAAGGGCCGCGCCGACGCCGAGACCGAGCGCAGGGAGAAAGAGACCGAGCGCGGGCAGAACGAGACGGGGCGCAAGGAGGCTGAGGCCGGACGCAAGACCGCCGAGCAGAAGCGCGAGCAGGATTCGACCAAGGCCCTCGCCGACGCGCGGGCGGCTCTCAAGGACGCCAAGACGGCAGCCCTGAACTACCAGTCGATTATCGACTCGGCGGCTGCCGTGACGGCGCTGGGACTCAAGAAGGTAAACGGCAAGATTTGCCAAATGCGAAAGGTAGGTGCCTAAATGGCCGATACGCAGGCAACCGAGCAGGCAACCGAGGGGTTCGAGTACGCGGATCCGCTGGCATCGGACGAGGCGGTGTGGGCGCTTGTCGGAGCGGTAAAGAATCTGGGCGACCAGAAGGCGCTCGAGCGCGACGCCTCGACGGGCCGCTACTCCAACGAGAGCGTCGCCGCGATGGTCGACAAGCACAAGACGGGGCTGGTGTACACGTTCCTCATCCCGGCGGGCAGCCCCACCGACATCCAGCCCATGAGCGCTGCCGCGAAGCGCGTGGCCTCCACCGAGTTCGTGCCCGCGACGGCGACGAGCGCGGCTGTCGACCCGTTCGACACCGAGGGCGGCCCGTGGTTCCACGTGTCCGCCAACGCCGGTGCCGACGCCGACGGCGTGCCGTGGGTCGAGGCCATCGACGGCGTCGACTACGGCTTCTCGCGCGTGGACAACGGACACGGCAACAACGTCTACGAGATCGCGCCGGTCGTGTGGCAGGCGGTCGAGGTGCTGACGAACGGCAACCTGCTCGTCTCGTGGTCCGACAGCCGATTCAGCGGCTCGCAGCCGAACCCCAAGGCGTTGCTGCCAGACGGCACGCTGCGACCGTACATGCTGACGCCGACGTATCCCATGAGCATCGACGCCGACGGGCGCCCGCGCTCCGTTTCGGGCGCGAAGGTCGCCAACCGCACGACGTCGCACGACTCGCTCGTCGACCTTTGCAAGACCGCGACCACGGGCTACTCGGGCATGAGCGTCTACGACCAGTGGTATATCAACTTCCACCAGTTGACCAAGACGCTCTGCAAGTCCTCCCAGGTGGACTTCCCGGGCTGCACGGACTTCAACATCCAGATTCACCCCGCGCTCGCCGAGACGGGCGTCACGCGCGTGGTCGTCACCGCCGAGCAGGCGGCGAAGATTCCCG
>USDE01000222.1 GCA_900553345.1 uncultured Collinsella sp. | reverse complement strand
CGTCAAATACCAGCGCCACGGGTTACGCCTCCAGCGGCACGATCTTGGTGCCATGGAGCTCGGAGACGCCCAATGCCGCCGCCACGGTATCGCGGTTGGCCGTGGAAATGCCGCCGCCGGGAAGGATGGTCAGGCGGTCGCCCGCATACTCGACAAGACGCGATAGGTGCTCCAGATTGTCCTCGATCGGCGTTCCGGCAGCACCACCATGCGTCAGGATACGCGTGATGCCGCAGTCGGCGAGTGTGTCGACGGCATCGAGCTGAGCCTCGGGCGAGAGCTGGTCAAACGCCATGTGGAAGGTGATGTCAAGGGACTCGCGCTTGCACTCCTCGGTCGCGCAGCCCGCGGCCATCACGAGGGCGCCCAACGTAAGCTCGTCGAGCGCCCAGCCGCCGGCACAAGGCTTGCAGCAGCCAAAGACCAAGCCATCGGCGCCGGCGCTCACGGCAAGACCCAAGTCCATCTCCATCATGCGCAGCTCGTCCTGGTTGTAGTGAAAGTCACCGCCACGCGGGCGAATCATGCACATCACTCGTGCGTCATGCTCGTGAGCATAGCTGACCGTAGCGCTGATAACACCAGCCGAGGGCGTAGTGCCACCGACGGCAAGGTTGTCGCACAGCTCGATGCGCTTTGCACCGGCATCGATAGCCGCCGGCACCCGCTCAAAGTTCTCGGCACAAAACTCGTACAGCATAGATAGACCCCCAAAGACAGCAGATGTTTTCCGACGGGCATTGTCACACATCCCCATGAAGTTGCGGTGGAATAGGGGCTCTTTTGGCCTCCGAGGCTCCCATTTAGTCCCTATTCCACCGCAACATAAGGGGGGCAGAACCAAAGTAACGCCGCAGGCAGAGGACGGACAGCGAGCGGGCACCAGAGCGAACAAATTGGCATGAAAAGAGGACGGCATAGACCTTCTGGTCATGCCGTCCTCTTTGAATGACAAGTTGTCGCTCTGGCGCCCGCGCAGCGTCGACTGGTCCGCCGTTCGTTAGAACGGCGGAACTGAGGGCAGCGTCGAGCTGTTACGCGGTTTGGTAAACCGCGTAACTACCTAACTACATCAAGTTGCAAACAGCCGCCGCGAAGGCCACGGGGTCCTCGGGGAGGATGCCCTCGACCAGCAGGGCCTGATCGTAGAGCAAGCCTGAGTACTGCTTGATCTTGTCAGTGTCGCCCGCCTTCTGAGCAGCGACGAGCTTGGCAAAGACCGGGTGCTTGGCGTTGAGCTCGAGCACGCGTTGGCTCTTGGGCATGCCGTCGGGCGCGCCCTCGGGTCCCTTCTGGAGCACCTTCTCCATCTCGAGCGAAAGTGGGCCCTCGGTGGTGATACAAGCGGGGGCATCGGTCAGGCGCGCGGAGACGGCGACTTTCTCGACCTTGTCACCGAGCGCCTCCTTCATAGCGCTAAAGAGGTCCTCGTTCTCCTTGGTGGCGTCCTCGGCCTCCTTCTTCTCGTCCTCGGTCGCCAGGTCAAGATCACCGGTCGCAACGTTCTTGAGCTCTAGATGACGATCCTCGACCTCGGGCTCGGCACCGTCGGCCACAGCCTTCTCGGCAGCCTCGCGGGCAGCATCGTCCTCGTAGATCTTGGGCATATCGGCGGCAACGTACTCACGCATGGCCTGGAAGGTAAACTCATCCACGTCCTGCGTCAGAAGCAGCACGTCATAGCCGCGGTCGAGCACGCCCTTTACCACGGGCATCTTGGCCAAGCGCTCGCGCGAATCGCCGGCGGCGTAGTAGATGGCCTTCTGATCCTCGGGCATGCCCTTGGCATACTCGGCCAGGGTAATCATCTTCTGTTCCTTGGCAGACCAGAACAGCAACAGGTCGGCGAGCTCATCGGCCTTCATGCCATAGCTCGAGTAGATGCCGTACTTAAGGCCGCGGCCAAAGTTCTCAAAGAACTTCTCGTAGGCCTCGCGGTCGTTGTCACGCATATCCTCAAGGTCAGCGGTGATCTTCTTTTCCACACGCTTGGCGATGGCCTTGAGCTGACGGTTCTGCTGCAGCGTCTCACGCGAGATGTTGAGCGACACGTCGGCGGAATCCACGACGCCGCGGACAAAGTTGTAGTAGTCGGGCAGCAGGTCGTCGCACTTCTCCATGATCAGGACATTGGAGCTGTAGAGCGCCAGACCCTTCTCGTAATCCTTGCTGTACAGATCGAACGGCGCGCGGCCCGGCACAAACAGCAGGGCGTCATACTCGAGCGTGCCCTCGGCATGGAAGCTGATGGTGCGCGCAGGATCGTCAAAGTCGTGGAACGTGGACTTGTAGAACTCGTCGTAGTCCTTCTGCTCGACATCGGAGCTGCGCTTTTTCCAGATCGGCGTCATGGAGTTGACGGTCTCGAGCTCCTGGTAGTCCTCGTACTCGGGCGTGTAGTCATCGCCAGCATCCTCGGGCTTGGGCTTCTGGCGGCTCTTGGACACCATCATCTGGATCGGGTAACGCACATAGTTACTGTACTGCTGAATTAGGCTCTTGAGGCCCCACTCGGTCAGGAAGCGATCGTAGGTCTCGGCCTCGCCGTCGGCATCGAGCTTCTCGTTCTCGCGCAGCGTCAGGATGACATCGGTACCGTGCTCGGCACGCTCGCCGTCCTCGATGGTGTAGCCCTCAAGACCGTCGGATTCCCACACATGGGCGACATCCGCGCCATAGGCGCGGCTGACGACCTTCACATGGCTGGCGACCATAAAAGCCGAGTAGAAGCCCACGCCAAACTGGCCGATGATGTCGACTTCCGAACCCTGCTGCTCGGCGTTCTCGGTCTTAAACTCCTCGGAGCCGGAATGGGCGATGGTGCCCAGGTTGCGCTCGAGCTCCTCGGCGGTCATGCCAATGCCGTTATCCGAGATGGTAATGGTGCGGGCGTCTTTATCAAAGGAGACGCGAATGGCCAGGTCGCCCTGGTCGATCTTGACGCTCGGGTCCTGCAGACTCTTAAAGTTGAGCTTGTCGACGGCGTCGCTCGCGTTAGAGATAAGCTCGCGCAGGAAGATCTCGTACGCTTCCAACACGTCCGGCACCACGCGGATGATGTCCGGATCCACGTCCCAGCCGTAGTGGCTTTTCTGCCAGCCGGCGCACGCCTCGGCCACGCGGCGCTTCCACGGTTCGGGAATGTAACCGAGTTTGCAATGGTCGCAGGCGCTGTCGATGGCCTGCTGGATGCACGGCGCCAGGCCGTAGTCCATTTCCGCGATGAACGCGCCGATACAGCCGGGGTAGCGGGTCCACTTGTCGGAACCGACTTCGGCCAGATCTGCGGCGGTGG
>USDE01000221.1 GCA_900553345.1 uncultured Collinsella sp. | reverse complement strand
GACGCCGTCAACGATTGGGCATACCAGCAACAGCTCAATAGGTACAGGCCTGTAACCAAAGAGGTCTATCAGAGCCCTTCATTCCATTTGCCGAACATGATTCGAATTGTTGACGGAAATGAGCGTCGGGACATCGATGTCTGTAGGGATGCTATTGGTTGGTTGGATACTGTTAAGGGCACGCAGATTTTCAATTTGTACCGCGAAGCAATTGGGGATAGCGAGCTGTCTTTCTACCCTAAACCATCTCTTTATTCCACATATTACATAGATGCTTTTGATCGGTCTCGCTTTGTTGATCTTGACTCCTATTTCGCAACCATGCAACAAGACAAGATGGCCGAGTTGAGACGGATTGCGTTCATGCTTGGCGCGAAGCGCTGCAAGTTGGAGGTGACGGAGTACGAGGAAACTCGGAGAGGCCACCAGGTTAAGGGAAATGCCAAAGCGGGAAAGAAGGGCTCGGCTCGAATCAACGGCTCTTTGAGCGATTTAACGAGAAATGAGAAGAAAATCCTGTTTACACAGGAATTCGAGGGAGACATGGTTCCACAGCGCCCTGAACTCCATTGGTATGCCCATGACTCTGACATTCTCTTGTTAATCGAAACGAGATGCGGTGGAGAGGATAAAAACAAGGCGAAGAGTTATCGGGTTGAATTGAAAAGCGAGACGACCATGACCATGTCAGTATCGCTTGCTATGGCTATCGATGAGGCATGCAGCAAGCTGAACATAAGGGCGAATTCGAGCCTGACAAGCCAAGCTAAGCGAGAACTTCGGCAGTCGTTTGTATTTGAAGTTGAATTCTGACGTGAATTGTTAGCAGCCAAATGCGGCAAAGGGACTGTCCCTTTGCCGCATTTGATGTCAAAACCATTTTGTCAAGGACTAGAGAGTTTGAAAGTCTACCATTTCTACCCCGTCTCCTAATGGCAGATTTTACATGCCGGCAAAGCCTGTTTGGCGCAGGGCTTCGTAGAGGACGATGGCGGCGCTGTTGGAGAGGTTGAGTGCGCTGATGCGGTAGTCGTTCGGATTGACGAAGTTGCCGCAGATGTCCTGTTGAAGGATGGCCTCGTGGCTGTCCTCGGTATGCCCCAGCGATTCCTCGTGGGTTTCCCAGGCCTCGGCGTTGTCAAGCGAATCGCAATCGCGCAGCATCGGGATGCGCTCGCAGCACGTGGGCGCTGCAGCGAGTAGCTCCTCGGGAATGCCCGAGCTCTCGCTGCCAAAGACCAAGTAGTCGCCATCGCGGTAGGTACTCTGCGCATAGGTGCGGCGTGCCTTTTTGGTCAGCAGATGCAGGCGTTCGTCGGCAGGGGAGAGGTCATTGCGCGCAAGGAAGTCCTCCCAGCCGGCATAGGTCGTCACGTCCAAGTTTTGCCAGTAGCCCAGGCCGGCGCGACGTACCGTCTTGTCGTCGAGCGAAAACCCCAGCGGCTCCACCAGATGCAGGCGGGTGCCGGTAACCACGCAGGTGCGGCCGATATTGCCCGTATTGGCCGGAATCTCGGGCGCATACAGCACAATGTTGAACATGAATCTCCTTGGCTCAGAACGAAAAACCACCACGAAGGGCACCTTCGTGGTGGTTTGGCAGTTACATAGGCGGAAAAATGCCCGCTTGGATAAACCTAGGCGCGGTGCCAGTCGGTCAGGCAGGCATCGAGGGAGGCGATGAGCGCGTCCTTGTCCATGTGACGGCCGATGATGCACAGGCTCGTCATGCGGTCGCCCGTCTCGTCGTCCCAAATTTGCATGATCTCGGGGTTCTCGTCGATGATCTTCTGCTTCTCGCCCTCGGGCGCGGAGTCAACGAACAGGCCGTTCTCCATCAGGCGCATCTGGTGGCCGGCCTGCTCAAACATGTAGCACATGTCCGGATCACCGGTCTGCCACAGCGGACCCTTGACGCGGATGACCTCGTCGGGCCACTCCTGCTCAACAAAATCAGTGAACTTCTGCAGGTCAAACGGCTTGCGGCGCGAGTACACAAAGGTCTCGATGTCGTACTCGAGCACTTCGGGGTCGTCGTGCTCCTCGGGATGCTCCATGGCCTCGATCCAGGCGGCGGAGTTGTAGGCGCGCATAAAGTCGAAGCGGTCGGTATCGAGCAGCTCCTCCATGGGGACCTCGCCGTTTTGGGCCTCGACGATCACGGCGTCCTTCTGCAGGCTGCGCACGATGGCCTTGAGCTCGGCGATCTGCTCGGGCGTCACGGTATCGGTCTTGTTAAGGATCAGCGTGGAGCAGAACTCGATTTGCTGGATGAGCAGGCTTTCGATGTCGTCCTCGTCGATATCCTCAGCCAGCAGGTCGCGACCGCCGTTGAACTCGTCGTACATGCGGGCGCAGTCGACCACGGCCACGATGTTGTCGAGCGCGAGCTTGGGCTCGCCGCCCACCTTGGCCTCGTCGCAGAAGCTCGAGATGGTGTAGGCGATGGGGATAGGCTCGCAAATACCCGATGCCTCGATGATGATGTAGTCGAACTTGCCCGAATCGGCAATGCCCTGCAGCTGGTTGGCCAGGTCGTCCGAAAGCGTGCAGCAGATGCAGCCGTTGGTGAGCGGGATGAGGTCGTCGGTCTCGGAAAGGCCGCCGTCGGCGATAAGACTGGCGTCGACATTGATCTCGCCGATATCGTTGACGATCACGGCGGCGCGGATGCCGCCGTCGTTAGCGAGGATGTGGTTGAGCAGCGTGGTCTTGCCGGCACCGAGGTATCCGGTAAGCATGATGATCTTCACGGGTTTGTTGGGCATGTGCCCTCCTTTGTTAGACATGGCTTACAGTTGAATCTTATGCCAAACGCCTGCTCTTATACCCACGCGCCGGCAAATAACACAGGCTACTCCCAGGCTCCCCATACATCGGGGCAATAACCGACGGTGGCCTTTTTGCCGTTGCGCACGATGGGTTCGGCTAGAACCTGCTGGTTTTCGAGCAGTTTGTCGAAGCGCTGGCTAGGGGTAAGGTGCTGGATGAGCGCGAGCGTCTCCTCGTCCTTGGCCTTGGGGTTGAGCAGCTTGTCGATGCCGCCGACCGCCTGCATCACGCTCGTGAGCTCGCCCTTGCTCATCTCCTTTTCCCTAAGGTCAATAAACTGCACCTTAATGCGGCGCTCCTTAAAATAGCGCTGGGCCTTCTTGGTATCGAAAGACTTTTTGGTTCCAAAAATCTGGATATTCATGCTCCGCCGCTCTATCGAATGAAGTTGGTCGTTGCTCGATCTGCCTCGGGTGCGTTGATACCGGCGGCCTGTCCTGCCTCGATACAGCGCAGGAGCCAGGCCATGTT
>USDE01000220.1 GCA_900553345.1 uncultured Collinsella sp. | reverse complement strand
AAAGACGTAATCGATATCGAAGTCGCAGGCATCATGTGCTAAGCGCGCCTCAAAGCGCATACCTTCGGACAACAGCTGGTAGGCAGGGACCTGCGAAGCGGCATCGCCCAAGCAGGCGCGCAGGGTACGCTCCCCCGTCTTGCCAAAATCGAGCGCATGGCGGGCGCTCGGGTTCGTGGCCATCAGTACGTCCTTGCGGGCAGTCTGAGACCACTGAACGGCATTGACGAGCGCGACTTCCTCGCCAGCGAGAATCTCGGGGACGGTCTCGGTAAACTGATTCCAACGGGACTTGCTGCTCGAAAGCATGGTGCCAACAAGTACCGCATAACCGAGCTTGAGGTCCTCGGGGTCCGCTTCGCGAACAAGTTCGAGGTCACACACGACCAAGCCCGGCTCGGGACGGAACGCGATAGCGGGAAGCGCATTCGCCGAAGAGGCGACGAGTGGCTTCATAGTCGTCGCGACCGTGAGCATGGCGTCGAACGTCGTCGGCAGCAAGGCGCACTCGGTGCGTCCGCACCACTGGTTGGCGCACCAGCAAACGACCGAGCAGGTCGCCGTGTCGCCGACAGCGACAACGAGATCGTCGCAGGTAATGCCGTTAGCCGACAGGGCGCCAAAAACGGTATCGGCATCGGCCAGCGTAGCACCGGCAGGCGAAACCTCGAGGACAAGCGGCGACACGGCAAAACCGGCGTCGACCAGCGCATGCTCGACAACCTCGCCAAAACGCTCGGATGTGGCGCTGTTCCAAACCACCATCGCCCGCTTGGGTTTGCCCACAGCCGAGGCAAACATGCGCGACAGCTCCTCGAACGCGCCCAATCCGACGCGGACATCGACACTGCGGTTTTGGAAATTGATAAGTTGACGGCGAATCATAGCAGTCCACGCTCCAAAAGCATCTCGGCACAAAGGTAGGAAACGTCCTCGAAGGACTTGTTGCGAATATCAAGGGTAAGATCGGCAGCTTGACGATACAACGGACGGCGATGCTCAAAGAGCAGCGCCGCGTGCTCGGGCGAGCGGAAATCGGGACGCGTGTCGGAGCGGCGGATCTGGCGCATCGAATCCTCAAAATCGCCCTCGAGGTACACACAGGTACCCATCTGGTGCATGAGCTCGATATTGACCGGCGTCTCGACAATGCCGCCACCGCACGAAACCAGCAAGCTGCGCTCGCTTTGGAGCGAACGGAGCGCCGAGGTTTCGAGCTCGCGAAAGCGCTCCTCGCCCTCGGTTTCAAAAATCTCGGTTACCGATTTGCCGCAACGGCGCACGACAAGGCGGTCGGTATCAATAAACCGACGCTTGAACATCGTGCCCACGTTGCGTGCGAGCGTCGATTTGCCCGCACCCAAAAACCCGATAAAGAAGATATGGTCGCAGCCGTGCTTGGTGTGCTGGGACATGACGAAACCTATTCCTCGCAGGGAAGGTCGCGCAGGGCCCGGCGCTCAAAGATACGGAAGATCTGCGTATACCACAGGTCCTGAGTTGCCTGTGGCTTTACCAAGATCGTGTCGACGCCGGCAAAGTTACCGCTCCACACGTCCGTGTACAGCTGGTCACCGATCAGCACAGCCTCATCGGCCGTGGCGCCCAAGCGCTTAAGACCGGCCTTGAGAGCAAACGGTGCAGGCTTCATGGCATGGCTGATGGCCTCGAGCCCCAGCTCGCGTGCTGAGCTCATGACCTGGTCGCGATGCCAGTTGTTCGACACCATGCACAGCTTAAAGCCCTTGGCACGAGCGGCGTCGAGCCAGGCCGAGACGGCAGCGGGAACCTGCTCGGTATCACGCGGCACCAGGGTGTTATCGCGGTCGAGCAAAATGGCGCGCTTGCCGTCGGCCCACAGGGTATCAAGGTCGATGCGGTCGACCGAGGCAACATATCGTTTGGGGCTGAAAATCCTCATGTTTAATTCCAAGACTGTTGGTGCTCTTCGTAGGTCTGAGAGAAATACTCCTCGTCCTGCGTAATGTAGAAATACAGGTCATCGGAGTCGGTGGGCTCAAGGGTTGCCTTGAGCGCCTCGAGTGACGGAGAGCAGATGGGCGTGGGCGGCAGGCCCTCGTGCTTATAGGTGTTATACGGGCTATCGCTCTGCAGGTCGTCGGCGGTAACCTCGCCGCCGGTGACATACATCATGGTCGCATCGCTATTGAGGTAGCGCAGACCGTCGAGATTACCGGCAAGACGGTTGTAGAACACCGAGGCGACATGCGCGCGCTGCTCGGCGTTGAGGCCTTCGCGCTCAACGATGGAAGCGAGATTGATGATGTCGTAATCAGACATCTCCACGCCGTAGCGCTCCTTGATTTTGGCCTCGCAACCGGCAAAATCGAGCGACTTGTACTCGGTGTTGAATTGATCGAGCATGGCGCGAATCACATCATCGGCAGACGGGTCCTTACCCAACGAATAGGTCTTGGGGAATAGGAAGCCCTCGAGCGAATCGTTTGCAGCGCCCTCAAGGAAGCTATAGTCCTTCACATAGTTGGAGGCCTTTGCCTGATTGAGGAAGTCTTCCTTGGAGATACTGTCGTATGCCTTGGCCACGCGATCGGCGATCTGATCAACCGTCAGGCCCTCTGGAATAGTCAGTGCATCGGAGCCCGCATTGGGGCCCTCCATGAGCTGCTGAACGACCTTGGTCGCGTCCATGAGCGTGGTGAACGAGTAGGTGCCGGGCTTGAGCGACATGTCGGCGTTGAGCTTTTTGACCGCCGCGTAATAATCCTTGGGATTTTCGACGATATGGTTCTCGGAGAGAATCGAAGCGATGCTGTCACCCGAGGCACCATCGGGAATAGCGATAGTAACCTGCTGGCCAGCAGTGACTTTCGCATCCTCACCAGCAAAAAAGCCCTTGACAGCTGGCACGACAAAGAAAACGATCGCGACAAGCGCAAGCACGGCGACGACGCCACCGATAATCATAGGCACCGGGGAGCTTTTCTTTTGGGCACCACGGCGAGCGCGCGTGTTATAGCTCGAGCGCGTGGCCGGAGCAACGCCGTGCGAGCCATGAGCATGATGTGCGTGGGAGCGTGATTGCGGCGCCTGTCCCTGCGTGCGCTGGGCAGGAGCCTGCTGCTTAAAGCGGGAACCGCCCGCGGGCTGGGCTGTATGGGCAGCAGACTGCTGAGCAGGACGACGAACAGGCTGCTGGCTTGGACGCTGAGTGGGCTGAGTGGGGCGAGAAGAGGGCTGCGCCGAACGTGCGGCGGGTTGGGCCGCGCGCTGAGTCGGTTGCGTCGGACGCTGACCGGACGATACAGGGCGTGGCGCAGGCTGTCGTGTACGATTCGGCT
>USDE01000219.1 GCA_900553345.1 uncultured Collinsella sp. | reverse complement strand
ACGGTCAAGACGACGGGACTCAACCAAGCACTCAAGACTATGGAGCGCGTCGTGGGACCCAACACGCTCATCGCCTCGCTGTGCAACGGCATTACGAGCGAGCAAAAGATTGCCGAGCGCTTTGGCTGGAAGCACACCGTCCTGGGCATCTGCCAGGGCATGGATGCCGTGTTCCTCGACGGAGAGCTCACCTTTACCAATGCGGGCGAGATTCGCTTTGGCGCGGCAGCGGGCACCGAGCCCGCAACCGTCACCGCCATCGACGAGCTCTACACACGCTGCGGCATCGCCCATACCGTCGAGAGCGACATTGCGCACCGCATGTGGGCCAAACTCATGCTCAACGATGGTATCAACCAGACGTGCATGGCCTACGGCGGAACGTATGGAAGCGCCACAGAGGCCGGCTCCGAGCAGCGCCGCTGCTTTGTCTCCGCCATGCGAGAGACACTTGCGGTCGCCAATGCCGAGGGCATTGAGCTGACCGAGGCAGACCTGACGCAGATGGTGCACCTCATCGAGGGAATCGACCCCACCGGTATGCCCTCGATGGCGCAGGACCGCATCGCACAACGAAAGACCGAAGTCGAGGAGTTCGCGGGCACCATTTGCCGCCTGGCCGCCAAACACGATATCCAAGTGCCGCAAAACGATTGGCTCTACCAGAGGATTCGCGAAATAGAAGGCAGCTGGTAGCCTCGGCCGCATCGCGACGTGCGCAATACAAGCAGACAGGCCTTCGCGAGGATTCCGTCATTCGCGAAGGCCTGTTGCATTTAGCTCGAGGCTAAAACTGAGGCTTATTTTGCGATTCCGGAACCTCGTCCTCGTCATCGCGGCAAAGTAGCACGCCGGCGCTTCCCAGCAACGCCGCTGCAATCAAGGCGCCCACAATCACAGGAGCGGCGCCCGTAGCGGACTGCAAGCCGGCAGTTAACGCCGCCGTCGGACCAAGGCATCCGATCAAAAGGGCAACGACGGCAATAGCGACATCTCGAGCGTTCATGGAACCACTTCCTCCACGAGAAAGACTTTGTTTCTCGTGACTTAGTGTGCCCCGCGCCCATATGCGCGGCGTACTGCCACGGTAAGCGCTCTGTTAACTCAAATGCATACATAGAACGGGCGCCCTTACGTTGCCCTAAAGCTCGGTAAAGACGCCCGTCCGCCAAATATCCGTGATGCAGAAAAATTACCAGCCAGTGTAGTAGTCGGTGGTTCCGGCAGCGCAGCCGGAGTCATAGACCTTGCACTCGCCCTTGGATCCGGTAAACGTGGAGCCCTGAGCCTTATCGCCCGCGGCCACGACGTAGTAACCATCGGAATCGCGCCAAAAGCCCTCGGAATCCTGGGTCCACTCGCCCGTGCGGTGGTGATACAACACGTTGCTGCTGTAATAGGTCTCACGACGACCGTTATAGTTATTGACGCCGCTCGAGCGCGTCAGGCCCGAGCCGTTCGCGTAATACGCAGCAGACGCGTAAGACGAGCCGGAGCCGGCGTTGTAATACGAAGCCTGAACGGCCTCAGCGGCCTCGGCTTCGGCAGCCGCAGCCTCGAGCGCCTCGCGCTTAGCATCCTCGAGCGCGGAGCGAAGCTCGTCGAGCTCGGCCGACTTCGCGTCGACCTCCTCCATCGTCAAAAGACTGCCCGCACCATCGATACAACCTTGCAGTACAGCGCGCTCGTCATCGGTGGCATAGTCGCCGTACATGTTCATGATGATCTGGGCGCGGACCTCCAGGGAATCGCGCTTGGCCCCCATAGAGGCGTTCCACTCCTGCATGGAGCCAAAGCCGTCGCCGCGATAGTCGACGGGCTGCATCAGCGTCGCCTCGGACGGCGTGGATCCGACCGTATCGGATAGTGTTGCCGCGTGGGCATCAGTTGCGCCGGCGCCCGTCAAAAGTGCCACGGTCAGAGCGGCGGAAAGGGCGGCGGCTTTCGGTTTTCGTGAATCAATCCTCATGTAGCTGGAAACCTCCGTAGTGCGTTTTTGCTGCGTTTGAGCTGCGTGTGATTCGATCGCGCTGCATAGTACCCCGAGCAAATCGCGACCTGCGGTTTTTCTCAAAAGGCGCACGTCATTTGCGTAAAACTCACATCCTCTCAACAGGAGTTTTCCACATCTCGATTGCATAAAGCGTGCCAAAAACCCTGTTTTTGCACCCTCTCTATGCAAAAAAGGCGCCTGTGCGACCATTGTTCGCACAGGCGCCTTGAGCAGGCATTTTATGCAGTTATACCTATCGAGTCGCAAGGGGTCCTTGCACAAGTCGCCTTACTCGTCCAGTGCGGCAAAGGCCTGCTTCAGATCCCAAATGATGTCCTCGGCGTTCTCGGTACCGATGGAAAGACGGATCGTGGAGGGCGTGATGTCCTGCTCGGCGAGCTCCTCGGCAGAGAGCTGGGAGTGCGTGGTGGTAGCCGGGTGCACGACGAGCGACTTGACGTCGGCCACGTTGGCGAGCAGCGAGAACACCTGCAGATGATCGATGAACTTCCAAGCTGCCTCCTGGCCACCCTTAATCTCAAAGGTAAAGATCGAGGCACCGCCGTTGGGGAAGCACTTCTGGTACAGCTCATGGTCGGGATGCTCGGGCAGGCTCGGGTGGTTCACCTTGGCGACGTGGCTGTCACCGGTCAGGAACTCAACGACCTTCTTGGTGTTCTCGACATGACGGTCAACGCGCAGCGACAGAGTCTCGGTGCCCTGGAGCAGGACCCAGGCGTTGAACGGGCTGATGCAGGCACCCTCGTCACGCAGCAGGATAGCGCGGACATAGGTTGCAAAGGCGGCGGGACCGGCAGCCTCGGCAAACGAAACACCGTGGTAGGAGGGGTTGGGCTCAGCGATCTGGGCGTACTTGCCACTCGCCTTCCAATCGAAGTTACCGCCGTCGACGATCACACCGCCCAGCGAGGTGCCGTGGCCGCCGATAAACTTGGTTGCGGAGTGGACGACGATGTTGGCACCATGCTCCAGCGGACGGAACAGATACGGGGTGCCGAAGGTGTTGTCGACGACAACCGGCAGGCCATGCTTCTTGGCGATCTCGGAGATGGCGTCGATGTTGGGGATGTCGGAGTTGGGGTTACCGAGCGTCTCGAGATAGATGACCGTGGTGTTGTCCTTGATGGCGCCCTCGACCTCGTCCAGGTTATGGGCATCGACGAAGGTGGTCTCGACACCAAACTGGGAGAGCGTGTGCTCCAGCAGGTTGTAGGAACCGCCGTAGATGGTCTTCTGGGCCACGATGTGCTCGCCCTCTTTGGCCAGGGCCTGGGGCAGGGAGCCCGCCACGTCGGCCAGTCCGCCGGTCTTGATAAAG
>USDE01000218.1 GCA_900553345.1 uncultured Collinsella sp. | reverse complement strand
GATCAGCAGCTTGTGAGCCTCGTCGATATCCACGCCCTGCTTGGCGATGATGTCGGCAAGCTGCATATAGCGCGTGCTGATGGAGTTGCCGAAGGTGTTCATCTGAGAGCCGTGGTCGTTGATGTAGAACTCACGCTGGATGTCGTAACCGGCATGGTCCATAACGCGGCAGAGCGAATCGCCCAGAGCGGCCCAGCGGCCATGGCCGATGTGCATGGGGCCGACGGGGTTGGCGGAGACGAACTCGACCTGGGTCTTCAGGCCGCCACCGACGTTGGACTTAGCGAAGTCCATACCCTTCTCGCGAGCCTCGCCAAAGATGGCATTCTTGACGGCAACGGAGAGGTAGAAGTTGATGAAGCCGGGGCCTGCGATCTCGACCTTCTCGATCGCGGGGTCCTCGGGCATATGGGCAACGATGGCCTCGGCGATGTTGCGCGGGGCGCAATGGGCCAGCTTGGCGGACTTCAGGGCCATGGTAGAGGTCCACTCGCCATGAGAAGTGTCAGCCGGTCGCTCGATAGCGCAATCGTCAAGTTCAAATGCAGAAAGGTCGCCGGCCTCCTGGGCCGCAGCAAGCGCAGCGCGTACCAGCTCTTCAATCTTCTCGGGCATAGATCCTCCTTGTGTTAAAGCCCCCGAGCTCTTGGTCACTCGTAGGGCAAAAGCCAGAGTTTGTAGCACTCTATCACAAGCGACGGGCACTGTCGCAGGGTAAAGCCAATCGATATTGCATATGCACAAAATTGACTACAGCTTGCATGGAGTCACTCAAAGATGCCAGTCTGCCTGCAGATTATGCAGGCGTTGAAAATGCATAAAGGTGTGAATGAGCTGCGCCTGTTATCGAATACTCTTACCTATCGGAGTTGTGTGCTTTTCCTGCATAAAGTAAGGGTTTGCGCACGTCAGCGTGTTATTCTAGACATACGTAAATTCGTATAAGTTGGAGGTAACATGTTCTCAATCGGTCAACACGTCATTCATCCGGGTCAGGGAGTCTGCACCGTCGTCGGTTTTAGGGACGACACACCGCAGCCCATGCTACTGCTCGAGACCAAGCAGGGACATGCGCAGACGATCCTCATGTACCCCGTGGCGCAGGCCGATCGTTTGCACGCCGCCATCTCTCAGCAAGATGCCGAGCACCTGCTGAGCCACTATGACGAGCTGGAGTGCGACACCTTCACCGAGCGCAACAGCTCACTTGAGGAGACGCACTTTAAGCAGCAGCTCAAGCTGGGTGCGCCCGAGACGGTCCGCGTGGCAAAGACCATGATGCACCGCATTCGCCAGGCCGAGGAAGCTGATAAAAAGCCCAGCTCCTACTACATGCGCGTACTCAAGGAAGCCAAGCGCCGCTCCATCGAGGAGTTCGCCGTGGCCTTGGGCGTCACCGAGGAGGACGCCGAAGCCCGCCTAGCCCAAGCCGCCCTCAACTAACCCAACCGCGCCAAAAACCACCACAAAGGGGACAGGCACCTTTGTGGTGGTTTTCTTGTTCTAGTAGTATTCATTCTTATCGTTACCCACGAGCACAAGGAGTCTCCTATGGCAGAGCCGCTTTCCGCCGGAATCACCCGCGACCGCGCGTTTGAACTGCTTAACGAGCACAACAAAGACCCGTTCCACATCACCCATGGCGAGACGGTCGAGGGCACCATGCGCTACTTTGCGCGCGAGTTCGACCCCGAGAACGAGGAGTTTTGGGGCATCGTCGGCCTGCTGCACGACTTGGATTGGGAGGAGCATGAGGACGACCCCATGAACCACACCATCTATGCTGCCGAGATTCTTAAGGGCGAAGGTGCGTCTCCCGAGCTCATTCGCGCCATCCAGACGCACACGTCGGACTTCAACACCTCGCTGCCCAAACCCGAGCTGCAGATGGAAAAAATCCTGTTTGCCTGCGATGAGCTCACCGGCCTGATCGGCGCTGCAGTCATCATGCGCCCGAGCAAGAGCGTTATGGACTTTACGACCAAGTCGCTCAAGAAGAAGTTTAAGGACAAGCGCTTTGCCGCCGGCTGCTCGCGCGACGTGATTTCGCAGGGCGCCGAGATGTTGGGCTGGGAGCTCACCGAGCTCTTTGACCGCACCATCGCGGCCATGCAGTCCTTCGCCCCCGACCGCGATACCTTCCAGGCCTAACCGCCCACGCCACCTTAAACCGCCACAAAGGGGACAGGCACCTTTGTGGCGGTTTTTCTTGCGCGGTCGTTAGGGGCGGACCTGACCGGTGCCTCGGAGCTTGTATTTGTAAGTGGTGAGGGCCTCGGCGGCGAAGGGGCCGCGGGCATGGAGCTTCTGGGTGGAGATGCCGATCTCCGCCCCCAGGCCGAACTCGAAGCCGTCGGTGAAGCGGGTGGAGGCGTTGACGTACACCGCCGCGGCGTCCACCTCGTCCAGGAAGCGCTGGGCGGCAAAGTAGTCGGCGGTGACGATGGCCTCGGAGTGGCCGGTGCCGTGGGCGGCGATGAAGTCCACCGCCTCGTCAAAGCCGGATACCACCTTGACGGCCAGGATGTAGTCGCCGAACTCGGTGTCCCAGTCGGCCTCAGCGGCGGGCTTGACCCAGTCCCCCAGGATGGCCCGGGTTTCCGGGCAGCCCCTCAGCTCCACGCCCTTGGTTTGGAGCAGCTCCCACGCCAGGGGCAGGAAGTCCCGCGCCGCTGCCCGGTCCACCAGCACGCACTCGGCGGCGTTGCACACCGAGGGGCGGGAGGTCTTGGCGTTGTATACGACAGACGCCGCCATTTCCAGATCTGCGTCGCTGTCGATATAAACGTGGCAGTTGCCCACGCCGGTTTCAATTACCGGCACCTTGGATTTCTCCACCACGGTTTTGATCAATCCGGCCCCTCCCCGGGGAATCAGCACGTCTAAATACTCCGTCAGGCCCATCAGCTCGTTGGCGCTCTCCCGGCTGGTATCGGCCACCAGGGCCACGCAGTCCCGGGGCAGGCCGGCCTCCTCCAGGGCGTCCCGCAGGACGGCCGCAAAGGCCTGGTTGGAGTGGAAGGCCTCCTTGCCGCCCCGGAGGAGCGCCGCGTTGCCCGACTTGAGGCAGAGGGCTGCGGCGTCCACCGTCACGTTGGGCCGGGCCTCGTAGATGATGCCGATCACCCCCAGGGGGACCCGGCGCTTTCCGATGGTCAGTCCATTGGGCCGGGTGTCCATTTTGGTCACCGCCCCGATGGGATCGGGGAGGGCGGCCACCTGCCGCACCCCCTCCACAATGCCGGCGATGCGGCCCTCGTCCAGCGCCAGCCGGTCCAGCAGGGCGGGGCGGAGTCCGGCGGCCATGGCCGCCTCCAGATCTCCGGCGTTGGCCGCCAGGATC
>USDE01000217.1 GCA_900553345.1 uncultured Collinsella sp. | reverse complement strand
TCCCGAGGAGCTCGACGCCGTGGTGGTGCCGCTGGTCGCCTTCGACGATGCCGGGCGACGCCTGGGCTACGGCGGCGGCTGCTATGACCGCTACTTGCCCACGCTCTCGCCCGCATGCCAAATCATCGGCATCGCCTTTGACGAGCAGCGTGTCGACCACGTTCCCACCGACGCCCACGACCTGCCGCTGCCCCACATCATCAGCGCCTGATCGCCGCTGTATCGCACCCGCAAGATGAGCGTGGAAAATCTCCCACTTTGAGCCCCCTTACGAGCCAAAAGTGGGAGATTATCCACGCTCAACCATTGCGCGTCCAGATTTCCACGCTCGTCCGTCCGGATTTCCACGCTCGTGCGGCTCAACGTCCTGCAACCGCCTCAGCGCTCACGCGGCACGCCGGCGACCCTGAGTTTGCGATCGAGCTTTGACGGGTCCCTCAAATCATCCCAGCACAAGCGCACGATTTTGCAGTTATCAAGCAGCGAAAGCCTCGACTCGCGCTGACGCTCATCAAATTGCGCCTTTGCGAGCCTACCCTCCTCCGCCGCCTTCTCACTTTTAACGAATCCGTCGAACTCCCCGATAATCAGCCGGTCGCCCACACGCCACAAGTAGTCAACTCGATACGGCCGCCCCGGCTCAACCGGGTCGAACAGCTCAACTTGCAGCTCCGGCGTCTGCCAGCCGCGCTCAATCATCAGAGCACGCGCCTTGGACTCGCCACCGCTTTCCGATAGGCCATCGGCACACCGCGCAACACTTCGCGCCGTCACAACACCGCGACGATTTAAGCCAAGCTTGTTGATTGCCTCAACGAGATGCTCCTTCGACAACAGCTGCTCATGAAGAGCCGAGTCCGCAATGATCAGTCCCTCGACAAACGACGCATCGACCAGGCAATCCGTAATCGTTTGATCGATATCGGTCACGGCAATATCCATCTGGATTGCCCGTGTTTGACGAGCATAACGATGGCGAATCACCTGAGAGCCGGGCGTCGTCGATTGCGCCGGCGCCGCGGCGATATGGATGTGCGCCAAATTGGCATGCGAAACCGAAAGGCCATAGATAACAGCCGCCGTATAGGAGCAAAACGTCCAGTCGGGATGCTTTTGCGCAAGGGCCCGCACCCGATGCAGATAACGCTGCCGAAACTTGAGCTCGGACCAATAATCCGGACGCGCATACAGCCCCGGCATGACCGCCTCTAGACTTCCCGCCGCCACCCGCCGCTCAATCTGCTTTGCCTCCGCCGTCGTGCGTGCGTACACGCAGCTCATCTGCTGTTCGCATGCTTTAATGTGACTTGTAAGTCTTTGATTTGCCGTCATGTTTCCCATGTCGCCTCCCAACTCTTGGTACGGCGCAAACGTACCAGACGGTTTCATGCGAAGTCTGACCAAATGCTGTCCAGGCGCTGACCAAATGCTTGACGGCTTTGGACGTTTTAGACTGATGACTTATATCTGCAGGTAGAAGCCTTACCGAGAGATCCCTGTCTCTACATTTAGATGCCCGTGTCCATCGGATTATCAGAAAGAAAAACCCGTCGAGATTCAAGACCACGCCAAATGCGACTTTGCCTCTGCACGCACCGTCTCTTAGCCGAGCCATCGGCATCTACATGCCTAAAAAATGAGCGTGGATAATCTCCCGTTTTGAGCCTAGTTTCAAGCCAAAAGTGGGAGATTATCCACGCTCGATTTGTAAACGTCCGAAAATCCACGCTCGTTATGCCGTGAGCACAGCCACAGTCGCAGCCACGGCCGCAGCCTAGTGCTCCTCGCCGGCGCGGGCCAGGTCGTAGGGCGTGGTCTGGTAGACGTAGTAGTTGAGCCAGTTGGTGTAGAACAGCTGAGCCTGACTGCGCCAGACGTTGCGCGGCTCGGCGATGGGGTCGTCGTTCGGGAAGTAATGCGCCGGCACCTGAGGGTTAAGCCCGCGCTTCACGTCGCGCTCGTACTCCAAACGCAGCGTGTCGGTATCGTACTCGGGATGGCCAAAGACAAAGAAGCGGCGGCTGTCGGTCGACTTGACGATGTACAGGCCCACCTCGTCGGACACGGCCACGACCTCAAGCTGCGGCTCGGCCTCCACGTCCTCGCGGCGCACATCGGTGTTGCGCGAATGCACGGCATAGAAACGGTCGTCAAAGCCGCGGACCAGCGGGCTTTGCGGCTTCACCAGATAATGCTCGAACACGCCGCTCGCCTTTGCCGGCAGGTCGTACTTCTGGATACCGTAATGATGGTAGAGCCCCGCCTGTGCGCCCCAACAAATGTGCAGCGTAGAGTGCACGTGCGTGGTGGACCAATCCATGATCTGGCAGAGCTCGGGCCAGTAGTCGACCTCCTCGAACGGCATCTGCTCCACCGGCGCGCCCGTGATGATCAGGCCGTCGTAGTGGATGTCGCGGATGTCGTCGAACGTGCGGTAAAACGTCTCCAGGTGGCCGGCGCTCACGTGCGTGGCTTCGTGCGTTTTGGTGCGCAGCAGGTCCACCTCCACCTGCAGCGGCGTGTTGGAGAGCTTGCGCATGATCTGCGTCTCGGTGGCGATCTTGGTGGGCATGAGGTTGAGGATGAGCACGCGCAGCGGCCGGATGTCCTGGTGCAGCGCGCGGTACTCGGTCATGACAAAGATGTTCTCGCTCTCGAGCTGCGCGGCGGCAGGGAGGGCGTCGGGAATACGAATGGGCATGGATGCTCCTTACGAGTCAGTTGCAGCTATGGTACAACGACCGGCCCCATCCGCGCGAGCGCATCGCCCAGCGATGCCGTCAGCGGCCCAAATCACTCCAAAAGTAGAGATTAAGGCATGTCCCAAAAATCTACGGCGCTTTAGCCTAGCAAAGTGACAGCAGGAAGCTACAATGGTTCGATGCGAAAAACTCGGCCGAAAGGATACATATATGTACCAGACGCGTAAGATCGGTGTGGTCGGCCAGGGCCACGTAGGAGCACATGTCGCCAACAGCCTACTTATGCAGGGCATTGCCGATGAGCTGTACTTGTGCGATATCAACGAGGCCAAGGTGACGTCAGAGGTCCAGGACCTGCGCGACTCCCTTTCGTTTGTCCCGTACAACACCAAGATCGTCAACTGCTACGACCACTACGAGGAGCTGGCCTGCTGCGACGTCATCGTCAACGCCGCCGGCAAGGTCGCGCTGGCCGCCGGCAACCGTGACGGCGAGCTGTTCTTTACCACCGACGCCGCCCGCACCTTTGCCAAGCGCATCGTCGACGCCGGCTTTGACGGCATCTTCGTGAGCATCTCCAACCCCTGCGACGTCGTGTGCACCGAGCTGTGGCACCTGACCGGCTACGATCCCAAGAAGATCATCGGCTCGGG